>NZ_JBHVWW010000006.1:0-83600 GCF_042882025.1 Kitasatospora sp. NPDC058243 | reverse complement strand
GGGAGGAATCGGCTGATAGGCACACGAAAAAGATGACGCCCCAATCCCGTCAGGCCATTCGAGGAGGGGCCCCGCGCCCCGGTCCGCCTCAGGGCCGCACGGCGCCAGGATCACAAGACGTCACGGCGTCACGGCGTCACGGCGTCACGGCGTCAGCACGATCTTGCCGAAGACGTCGCCCTTGGCGAGCCGCGCGAAGCCGTCCCGGGCCTCGGCCAGCGGCAGCACCGAGTCGATCACCGGCCGGACGCCGGTGGTCGCGCACAGCGAGAGCAGCCCGGCCAGTTCCTCCTTGGTGCCCATGGTCGAGCCGACCACCTTGAGCTCCAGGAAGAAGATCCGGTTCAGCTCGGTGGTGCTCGGGTTGGGGCCGGAGGTGGCACCGGAGATGACGACGGTGCCGCCCGGGCGCAGCGCCTTCACCGAGTGCGCCCAGGTCGCGGCGCCGACCGTCTCCATCACCGCGTCCACCCGGGCGGGCAGCCGGGCGCCGCTCTCGAAGGCGGCGTCGGCGCCGAGTTCGACCGCCCGGCGGCGCTTGGCCTCGTCCCGGCCGGTGACCCAGACCCGCAGCCCGGCGGCCTTGCCGAGGACGATCAGCGCGGTCGCCACGCCGCCGCCCGCGCCCTGCACCAGGACGGTGTCGCCGGGCTTGACCCCGGCGTTGGTGAACAGCATCCGGTAGGCCGTCAGCCAGGCCGTGGGCAGGCAGGCGGCCTCTTCGAAGCTGAGTTCGGCGGGCTTGGGCAGCAGGTTCCAGGTGGGCACGGCCACCTGCTGGGCGAAGGTGCCCTGGTAGCGCTCGGTCAGGATGGACCGGGGCTCGTCCGGGCCGACCCCGTGGCCGCTCTGGCCGATCACCGAGTGGAGGACGACCTCGTTGCCGTGCTCGTCGACACCGGCGGCGTCGCAGCCGAGGATCATCGGCAGTCGGCCGGCGGGCAGGCCGACCCCGCGCAGCGACCACAGGTCGTGGTGGTTGAGGCTGGCGGCCCTGACCGTGACCACGCTCCATCCGGGGCGGGCCTGCGGCTCGGGGAGTTCGCCCAACTCCAGTCCGCCGAGCGGGTCATCGGCGTCGATACGTGCGGCGTAGGCAGCAAACATGCTGCGGACGATAGCCGCGCCGGCCGGGGCCGGGAACCACGCGCGGGTGTGACGCGTGTCCCGGCCCCGGCCGTGTCGGCGGCGCCGCTCACGCCGGGCCTGCCCGGCAGCGGCGCCCGGATCGTCAGATCCGGGCCACGCCCTCGGCCCGGGCGGCCTCGGCGACGGCCTTGGTGACCGCCGGGGCGACCCGCTCGTCGAACGGCGAGGGGATGACCTTCTGCGGCGTCAGCTCGTCGGCGACGACACCGGCCAGCGCCTTGGCGGCGGCCAGCTTCATGCCCTCGGTGATCCGGCTGGCCCGCACCTGGAGGGCGCCGGCGAAGATGCCGGGGAAGGCCAGCACGTTGTTGATCTGGTTCGGGAAGTCGCTGCGCCCGGTGGCGACGACCGCCGCGTACTTGTGCGCGACCTCGGGGTGGATCTCCGGGGTGGGGTTGGCCATCGCGAAGATGAACGCGCCCGCGGCCATGGTCGCGACGACCTCCTCCGGCACGGTGCCGCCGGAGACGCCGATGAACACGTCGGCGCCGGCCATCGCGTCGGCCAGGGTGCCCTTGAGGCCGGTGCGGTTGGTCAGTTCGGCGATCTCGGCCTTGACGTCGGTGAGGTCGCCGCGGCCGTCGTACACCACGCCCTTGCGGTCGCAGACCGCGACGTCGCCGATGCCCGCCGCCACCAGCATCTTGGCGATGGCGATGCCGGCCGCGCCGGCGCCGGAGATGACGGCCCGCAGCGAGCCGATCTCACGGCCGGTCACCTCGGCCGCGTTCCACAGGGCGGCGGTGGTGACGATCGCGGTGCCGTGCTGGTCGTCGTGGAAGACCGGGATGTCCACGGCCTCCTGGAGCCGGCGCTCGATCTCGAAGCAGCGGGGGGCGGAGATGTCCTCCAGGTTGACGCCGCCGAAGGAGGGCGCCAGCCGCACCACGGTCTCGACGATCTCGTCGACCTCGGTGCAGGCGAGCGCGATCGGCACCGCGTCCACGCCGCCGAACTGCTTGAACAGGATGGCCTTGCCCTCCATCACGGGCAGGGAGGCCTCCGGGCCGATGTCGCCGAGGCCCAGCACGGCGGTGCCGTCGGTGACCACGGCGACGGTGTTGGACTTCCAGGTGTAGTCGTTGACCAGCTCCGGCTGCTCGGCGATGGCCGTGCAGACGCGGGCGACACCGGGCGTGTAGGCGAGGGACAGGTCGTCCGCGTCGCGCACCGGGACGGTCGCCCTGATCTCCATCTTGCCGCCGCGGTGGAGCGCGAAAACGGCGTCGACCGGATCGACGGTGTCCTGGGTGCTGCTGATGATCTCCGCTGCCACGATGACCTCTTCGTCATTGATCTGGCGAGGGTGCGCGACCGACGGACAGGACGACCCGTCCGGAAACCGGAAACCGGGTACGCCGAAGCGGACCCGGGGGCTGGGTCGGGGCGCTGCCGTCGGGCGGCGCCCTCGGATGAGGGTTTTATGGGTCTTGTTGGTCCGCGTTGTGCTTCCGGGCCGAGCGTAGGTCGGACCAAGGCATCGCACCTATGCCTTTTCGTCCTCGTCACGTGCAGTTCATCGCCGAGCTGTCGCGTCACCGGGGCCCGGCGTCGGAAGCGCCGGGCTCCGGCGGCGGCAACGGTGATGGCGGCACGCGCACCCGCAGGAGTGAACGCAGACGCGCTGGGGAGTCGGCGTCCCGGATACGGAGCCACGTGATGACTTCCGTTCCCGGACACCCCGAGCCTGTCGGGGCTCGTCGGTCTGGTTCGAGCGTTCGGGGGTCACCCGGTACCGAATTCTGACACACCCGCTGCCGGGCCCGGGAGTGCGGGATGGCCGGATCGCATGTCCGCCATTTCGCGTACACCCACGCGTCACCGTGGCGGCCGCACGTCCCTTCGCCGTGGTCGACGGCGGCATCCGAGCCGGGGCGGCGGGCCTCCGGGCACCGGGCAGAGGGATCTGCATACTTATGCACGGAGTGACAGGAACACGGAATAAGTCCGAATAGCGGACAGCCCGGGCCCTCGTTATCCGATTTTGATCTGGATGAGGGCCATCTGACCGTTCACAGATGGCAGGATTCCCCCCATCTCGGATCGAGCCGGCCACTGGTCGAGGCGGTTCGCTTGACGTCCACCTCGGCGGAGGGTGGCGGAAGCAGTACCCCGTAGCAACCTGGGCGGCCCGTCCGCACAGGCACCGCACCACCCGGCCCTGCACGTACGACGACGTACAGCGAAATACACCCGTACAGCGCCGTACGACCCTGCCGCCCCGGTGTGCCGCCCCCGCGGCGCGCTCCGCCCGCCCTCTCCCTCAGGAGGAGATCCCCCTCATGACCGCCCGTACCCAGCGCACCCGGCTTCTCGCGGCCGGCGCGGTTGCCGCCTCCGTCACCCTCGTCCTGACCGGCTGCAGCAGCAGCAAGAGCGACGGCGGCAGCGGCGCGCCCAACGCCTCCGCGACCGTCAACGCGGTCAAGGCCGACGACAAGCTCGCCGCCCTCGTCCCCGCCGACGTCAAGTCCTCCGGCAAGCTCCTGGTCGGCGCGGACGCCTCGTACGCGCCGGACGAGTTCAAGGACGACAGCGGCAAGGTCATCGGCATGGACGTGGACCTGGCCAACGCCATCGCGGCCAAGCTCGGGCTGAAGGCCGACGTCCAGGACTCCGGCTTCACCGCGATCATCCCCGGCATCCAGTCGAACAAGTTCCAGCTCGGCATGTCGTCCTTCACGGACAACAAGGAGCGCGAGCAGGTCGTCGACATGGTGACCTACTTCAACTCCGGCAGCGCCATCGCGGTCAAGAAGGGCAACCCCGACAAGGTCGACCCCAACGACCTGTGCGGCAAGAAGGTCGCCGTCCAGACCGGCACCACCCAGGCCGACGAGATCAAGGACACCCGCAACCCGGACTGCGCCAAGAACGGGAAGCCGGGCATCCAGAACGACGGCGACAAGTTCGACCTCCAGACGGACGTCACCAACGCCGTCGTCTCCGGCCGCGACCAGGCGATGATGGCCGACTCCCAGGTCGTCGACTACGCGATCAAGCAGGCCGGCGGCCAGCTGGAGAAGCTCGGCTCCACCTACGGCGTGGCCCCCTACGGCGTCGCCGTCGCCAAGGGCTCCAAGCTCACCCCCGCGATCCAGGGCGCCGTCCAGTCGCTGATCGACGACGGCACCTACAAGCAGATCCTCACCAAGTGGGGCGTCGAGTCCGGCGCCCTCGACAAGTCGACCGTCAACGGCGCCGTGAACTGACCGTCCGCCTGCTCCCTCTCTCCCCCGAGGCCACACCGTGAACTCTCTGGACAAGGGGAAGGCGGAGGAGGGACGGCCTGAGACCATCAAGGCCGTCCCGGTCCGCCACCCCGGACGCTGGGTGGGCGCCGTCGTCATCGCCCTGCTCGCGGCGATGCTGCTGAGCGCCCTCTTCACCAACCCCGCTTTCAAGTGGGACATCGTCGGGCAGTACCTGTTCCACGACAGCATCGTGCACGGCATGGTCGTCACGCTGGAACTGACCGTCCTCTCCATGCTGATGGGCGTGATCGGCGGCATCGTCCTCGCCGTGATGCGCCTGTCCCCGAACCCCCTGCTCTCCGGCACCGCCTGGATGTACATCTGGGTCTTCCGCGGCACCCCGGTGCTGGTGCAGCTGGTGTTCTGGAACTTCCTCGGCCTGATCTGGGCCAAGCTGTCGATCGGCGTCCCGTGGGGGCCGGAGTTCTGGTCCGCGGACACCAACGTCCTGATCCCGACCTTCGTCGCCGCCCTGCTGGGCCTCGGCCTCAACGAGGCCGCCTACATGGCGGAGATCGTCCGCGGCGGCATCCAGTCGGTGGACGAGGGCCAGACCGAGGCCGCCCACGCGCTCGGCATGAGCCGGTTCCAGACCATGCGCCGGATCGTCCTGCCCCAGGCCATGCGGGTGATCATCCCGCCGACCGGCAACGAGACCATCTCGATGCTCAAGACCACCTCGCTGGTCAGCGTGATCTCCCTGGAGGAGATCTTCCGGGCCGGTCAGGTCATCTACTC
This sequence comes from Kitasatospora sp. NPDC058243, assembly GCF_042882025.1. Classification (NCBI taxonomy): domain Bacteria; kingdom Bacillati; phylum Actinomycetota; class Actinomycetes; order Kitasatosporales; family Streptomycetaceae; genus Kitasatospora; species Kitasatospora sp. NPDC058243. The sequence goes on along the minus strand of NZ_JBHVWW010000006.1, from coordinate 78,459 downwards.
CCGGAACTACCAGAACATCCCGCTGCTGATCGTGGTCAGCCTCTGGTACCTGTTCTTCACCTCGCTGCTGACCATCGGCCAGTACTACATCGAGCGCTACTACGCCCGCGGCTCCAACCGGACCCTCCCGCCCACCCCGGTGCAGCGGCTGCGGGGCCTGTTCGCCGGGAAGCCCGCCCCGAAGACCGGCGCCGACGTCGTCCCGGGGCTTGAGGGAGGTGGTCACGTATGACCGACCTGAGCAGGACCCCGGCCGCCGCCACCGGGCAGCCGATGGTGCGCGCCGAGAGCGTCCACAAGTCCTACGGCTCCGTGCACGTGCTCAAGGGCATCGACCTGGAGGTCAAGCAGGGCGAGGTGTTCTGCCTGATCGGCCCCTCCGGCTCCGGCAAGTCGACCTTCCTGCGGTGCATCAACCACCTGGAGAAGATCAACGGCGGACGCCTCTGGGTGGACGGCGAACTGGTCGGCTACCAGCAGAAGGGCGACAAGCTCTACGAGCTCAAGGACCGCGAGGTCGCCGTCAAGCGGCGCGACATCGGCATGGTCTTCCAGCGCTTCAACCTGTTCCCGCACATGACGGCCGTCGAGAACGTCATGGAGGCCCCGGTCCAGGTCAAGGGCGAGAGCAAGGCCGCCGCCCGGGAGCGGGCGATGGTCCTGCTGGAGCGGGTCGGCCTCGCCGACAAGGCGAAGAACTACCCCTCCCAGCTCTCCGGCGGCCAGCAGCAGCGCGTCGCGATCGCCCGCGCGCTGGCCATGAAGCCCAAGCTGATGCTGTTCGACGAGCCCACCTCGGCGCTCGACCCCGAACTGGTCGGCGACGTCCTCGACGTCATGCGCGGCCTCGCCGAGGAGGGCATGACCATGGTGGTCGTCACCCACGAGATGGGCTTCGCCCGCGAGGTCGGCGACGCGCTGGTGTTCATGGACGGCGGTGTGGTGGTCGAGTCCGGCAACCCCCGCGAGGTGCTCACCGACCCCCGGCACGAGCGCACCCGCGCCTTCCTCTCCAAGGTGCTGTAGAACCGTACCGACCGGCGCCCGGCAGGCTGCTCCTGCCGGGCGCCGACGTTTTCCCCACCCAGGTAATAGGCTGGACGCAATCAGCCCGTTACCGACCTTTTGGAAGGACCTCCGTGGAGCTCGCCTCGTACGCCGATCTCGCCGTTCGGCTGGTGAACACCGAGGAGCCCGAACGCGGCACCGACACGCTGACGTCCGTGGACGCGGTGCGCGGCCTGTTCTCCGACTCCTCGCGGGCCGCCGCACAGGCCGACGAGTCCGACCTGCCCCGGCTGCGGGCGGTGCGGACCAGGCTGCGCGGGGTCTTCGAGGCCGCCGCCGAGGGCGACGAGATCCGGGGCGTCGACCTGCTGAACAGCCTGCTGATGGAGTACCCGGTCAGCCCGCTGGTCTCCGGGCACGACTACCTGGACGACGCCGGCCGGCCGCGCTGGCACCTGCACCTGGCCGACAACTCGCCGACCGCCACCGCGCACTTCAGCGCGGTCGCCTGCATGGGCCTGGCCGTCCACCTGACCGAGCTGGGCGCCGACCGGCTCGGCATCTGCCAGGCCGCGCCCTGCCGCAACGCCTACCTGGACACCTCGACCAACCGCTCCCGCCGCTACTGCTCGGACCGCTGCGCGACCCGCGCCAACGTCGCCGCGTACCGGGCCCGCAAGCGCCAGGAGGCCGAGGCCGCGGCACTCGGCGCCGCCGGCTAGGTCCCCGGCAGGGCCCAGGGGGTCAGAGCTGCTCCGCCCAGACGCCCAGGCGGCGGGCCAGGCCCGGCACCCGGGCCAGCCGGGTGCTCAGCAGCAGCCGCTCCAGCCGCCGCCCCGGCGCCAGCCAGGCCGGGCGCGGGCGCAGCCTCAGCAGCACCCGGCCGAGCACCAGTTCGTCCGGGACCGGGCCGTAGCTGCGGCTGTCGCTGTCCACCGGCCGGTTGTCGGACAACAGCCACCAGCCCCTCGGACGCCGCTCGGCGGCCCGCTTCACCACCAGCAGGTCCTGCTGGAAGGGGTGCCGGAAGAGCACCACCGCGCCGGGCCGGATCGGCGCGCCGTAGCGCACCAGCAACTGGTCGCCCTCGCGCAGGGTCGGGACCATCGACGGGCCCGCCACGTCGACCAGCCCGAACGGCACCGCGCCGCCGCCCCGCCCCCGGGGTTCCGTGCCCGCCGGTTCCGTGCTCCGCGCCACGACTCCTCCTCCCGGACCGACCGGTCCCAGTCTGCCGTACGGACCGTCACCCCGTTCGATCCGTTCGATGTCCGGATTACCCCGGTTCCGGGTCCGCCTTTTGCCCTAGGCCCACCGCCCGATCGCGAAACCCCGGGGGCGGAAGGGTAATCTCGGGCGCGGGAAGACGATCTAAGGAAGGACTCCCATGTTCTCTCGTCTGTTTGCACCGCGCGCCACCGCCCACGCCCACTGTGACCTGCCCTGCGGCGTGTACGACCCGGCGCAGGCCCGGATCGAGGCCGAGTCGGTCAAGGGCACCCAGGAGAAGTACCAGGCCAACGAGGACCCGGCTTTCCGCACCCGCGCCCTGATCATCAAGGAGCAGCGTGCCGAGGCCGTCAAGCACCACATCTCGGTGCTGTGGAGCGACTACTTCAAGGCCCCGCACTTCGAGAAGTACCCGCAGCTGCACCAGCTGATCAACGACACCCTGAAGGCCGCCTCGGCCGCCAAGGCGTCCACCGACCCCGCCACCGGCCAGGCCCTGCTGGACCTGATCGCCGAGGTCGACAAGATCTTCTGGGAGACCAAGCAGGCCTGAGCCTGACGCGTCGCCACCCGACCGCCCCCGTCCGCGAGCCCGGACGGGGGCGGTCGTGCGTTCACGCCCCACCCGAGCCCGGTAAGGGTTGCCTAGCCTGAGTGGCTGTTATGCTGCCAGGGCGTCCGAGGGGGAAGTCCGGTGTGAATCCGGCGCTGACCCGCAACGGTGAGCACGGCCCCCTGGGCCGCGCCAGCCCGATCGCCCCCGGCCGCTGAACTCCCGACAACTCGCCGTGGACTGCGAGGGGATGGCGCCCGGGCCCGCGCCCGACCGGTGCCGCCCCCGCGCACCCGCGGCCCGAGGCAAGGCGCACCGTGAGCAGCACCGCAGCCGCGGGCAGTGGCGCAACGAGCCCGCCCGCCCGCCGAATACCCGCCCTCCCGCTCGCCGTCGGCCTGGCCGCCGCCCTGCTGCTCTCGCTGCTCTGCGGCGTGGCGCTGGGCGCCTCCGGGATCGGCCTGCCCCGCGTCCTGCGGCTGCTGGCCGCCGGGCTGACGGGCGGACGGCTGGAGGCGGACGAGGCCGCCGCCTACGCGATCGTCTGGGAGATCCGGCTGCCACGTGCCGTGCTGGCCGCCGTGGTCGGCGCCGGGCTGGCCGCCACCGGGGTCGCCGTCCAGGCCCTGGTGCGCAACGCGCTGGCCGACCCGTTCGTGCTCGGCATCTCCTCCGGCGCGGCCGTCGGCGCCAACGCGGTGCTGCTGCTCGGCGCCTTCGCCTCGCTCGGGGTGTGGGCGATCTCGGCCTCCGCGTTCGGCTCCGCGCTGGTCGCCATGGTGCTGGTCTACCTCGCGGCGCGGACGGCCTACGGGCTCACCCCGCTGCGGCTGGTGCTCACCGGCACCGCGCTCTCCTACGGCTTCTCCGCCGTCACCGCGCTGATGGTCTTCGCGGCCGCCCGCGGCGAGGCCGCCAGGGACGCCATGATGTGGCTGCTCGGCAGCCTCGGCGGCGCCACCTGGGGCTCGGTGCCGATCGCCGCCACCACCGTGCTGGCCGGCCTGGCGTACCTGGCCTGCGCCGCCGGCCGGCTGGACGCGCTCGCCATGGGCGACGAGACGGCCGCCTCGCTGGGCGTGGACCCGGACCGGCTGCGCCGCGAGCTGTTCGTGGTGACCGCCGCCGTCACCGGCACGGTGGTGGCCGTCAGCGGGGCGATCGGCTTCGTCGGGCTGATGGTGCCGCACCTGGCCCGGATGCTGGTCGGCGCCGGGCACCGCCGGGTGCTGCTGGTCGCGCCGCTCGCCGGGGCGCTGCTGCTGGTCTGGGTGGACATCGTCTCGCGCACCCTGCTGGCGCCCGCCGAACTGCCGGTCGGGGTGGTCACCGCGGTGCTCGGGGTGCCCTGTTTCCTGCTGCTGATGCGCCGTCGCGGCTATTCCTTCGGAGGCCGCTGATGGATCTCGCCCTGGACTCCGTCTCGGTCGAGCTGGCCGGTGCCCGGCTGGTCCACGACGTCGCCCTGGACGCCGCCGCCGGGCAGGTGGTCGGGCTGATCGGACCGAACGGCAGCGGCAAGTCGACGCTGCTGCGCTGCGTCTACCGGGCGTTGCGGCCGGCCGCCGGGGCCGTCCTGCTGGACGGCACGGACCTGCACGCGCTGACCGCGCGCGAGGCCGCCCGGCGGGTGGCCGCGCTCCCCCAGGAGCACTCCGCCGAGTTCGACTTCACGGTGGCCGAGGTGGTCGCCATGGGCCGGCTGCCGCACCGGCGCGGCCTGGGCGGCCCGGGCGCGGACGACCACGCCCGCTGCACCGAGGCGCTGCGCAAGGTCGGCGCCGAGCAGTTGGCCGGGCGGGGCTTCCTGAGCCTGTCCGGCGGCGAGAAGCAGCGGGTGCTGATCGCCCGCGCGCTGGTCCAGGAGCCCCGGCTGCTGGTGCTGGACGAGCCCACCAACCACCTGGACATCGCCCACCAGTTGGACGTGCTGGCGCTGGTCCGGGAGGCCGGCCCGACGGTGCTCACCGCGCTGCACGACCTCAACCTGGCGGCCGGCCACTGCGACCTGCTGTACGTGCTGCGGGCCGGCCGGATCGTCGCCTCGGGGCCGCCCGCCGAGGTGCTCCGACCCGCCCTGCTGGCCGAGGTGTTCGGCGTCCGGGCCACCCCCGTCCGGCACCCGGTGACCGGCGCCGTCCAACTGCTCTTCGACCGGATCTGACCCACCCCCCGAAGGAACCCCCGTGCGCACCAAGGCCGTTGCCATCACCGCCCTGCTCACCCTCGGGCTCACCGCCTGCGGCGCCGAGATCGCCCCGAGCGGCGACGCCACCGCCGCCTCCGCCCACTACCCGGTGACCGTGGAGAACTGCGGCACCAAGCTCACCTTCCCGCAGAAGCCCGCCCGGACGGTGACCAACGACGTCGGCATCACCGAGCTGATGCTCGCCCTCGGCCTGGCCGACCGGATGGCCGGCTACGTGATGCCCGACGACAAGGGCCGGGTCGACCAAGTCGCCTGGAAGGACGGCTACCAGCAGACCGCGTGGCTCTCCAAGAAGGAGATCACCAAGGAGATCGTGCTGGGCGCCAAGGCCGACCTGGTCTTCGCCGGCTGGCACTACGGCTTCGACGAGGGCCGCGGCTTCACCCCGCAGGCGCTGGGGGACCTCGGCATCGCCTCGTACGTGCTCAGCGAGTCCTGCCGCAGCGGCAAGGGCACCGAGCGCGGTGTGATGTCCCCGCTGGACGCGCTCTACACCGACCTGGCCAACCTCGGCGAGATCTTCGACGTCCGCGACCGGGCGGACAAGCTGGTCGCCGGTTTCAAGGCGCAGGTCGCCGCCGCCCCGCAGCCCGAGCGCCGGCCGTCCGTGTTCCTGTACGACAGCGGGCAGGACAAGCCGTACACCGCCGGGAAGTTCGCCGCGGCCGACGAGATCATCGCCAAGGCCAGCGGGGCCAACGTGATGGGCGACCTCGCGGACACCTGGGTCACCGTCGGCTGGGAGAGCGTGGTGCAGCGCGACCCCGAGGTGATCCTGATCAACAACTACGGCGAGACCGGCGCCGACGCCAAGCGCGCCTTCCTGAAGTCCTTCCCGCCGCTGGCCGGCGTCTCGGCGGTCAGGAACGACCGGATCTTCGTCCTGGACTACGTCGACCTGGTGGAGAGCCCGCGCAACCCGGCCGCGATCACCGCGCTGGCCGACTACCTGCGCACCGTCCCCGCCCGCTGACCCGCCCGCCCCCGGCCCGGGCCCCGATCAGGGCCTGGGCCGGGGGCGGGGGCGCGCAGTAGGCTCGCGGCATGATCCGCACCGCCGTCGTGACCGACGTTCCCGTCATCCTCGCCCTGATCCGCGAGCTCGCGGAGTACGAGAAGGCCCCGCAGGAGGCCGTGGCCACCGAGGAGCAGCTGCGCGACGCCCTGTTCGGCGCCAACCCGGCGCTGTTCGGCCTGATCGCCGAGGACGACGCCACCGGCGAGCCGGTCGGCTTCGCGGTCTGGTTCCTCAACTTCTCGACCTGGCGCGGCACCCACGGGATCTACCTGGAGGACCTGTACGTCCGCCCGCAGTCCCGCGGCGGCGGCCACGGCAAGGCGCTGCTGCTGGAACTGGCGCGGATCGCCGTCGAGCGCGGCTACGCGCGGGTGGAGTGGTCGGTGCTCGACTGGAACACGCCCTCGATCGACTTCTACAAGTCCCTCGGCGCGGTGCCGATGGACGGCTGGACCGTCTACCGGCTCACCGGCGAGGCGCTCGCCGCCGCCGGCGGCGGTCACTGAACGGACCGCCCGAACCCCTGCCACCCTGCGTCGCGATGGCTTACCATGAGTGACTCCCGAGCCCCGGCCGGCGTGCGGAAGGCGGTAAGGTCTCAGGCGGATACGCGGCGTCCGGTCGCCCCGCGAAGGGTATGACCGGTACGTACCGCACCACCCCTCTGGACAGTTGGGGCGAAGCAGTTGAGCCAAGCAACAGACAGTGCCGCGGCCACCGGCCCGGAAGCACAGCGCGTCACCCAGGAGGTGAGGGTGTCCCAGATCGACGGCGAGCCCGGAGTGCAGGACTTCGTGGAGGTCCGGCTGCCCGCGGCGGGTGCCTACCTCTCGGTCCTGCGAACAGCGACGGCCGGCCTGGCGGCACGGCTCGACTTCACCCTCGACGAGATCGAGGACCTGCGGATCGCGGTCGACGAGGCCTGCGCCATCCTGCTCCAGCAGGCGGTGCCAGGCTCCGTCCTGACCTGCGAGTTCCGGCTGGTCGGCGACTCGCTGAAGGTGACCGTCACCGCCCCCACCACCGACGGGAAGGCGCCCGAACGGGACACCTTCGCCTGGACGGTGCTCTCCGCCCTGGCCGGCGAGGTCGACTCCTCGGTCGGCGAGGACAAGACCGTGTCGATCAGCCTGCACAAGAAGCGCGGCGGCCCCGTCGCCCACTAGCCGGGGCGTCGACCAGCACCGCACAAGGGCCGTCCGCCCGGTCCCCGATCAGGGGCCGGGCGGGCGGCGCCCGGTACCGCCCCCCACGCGGTACGACCAACGAGACGATGCCGGGGCCCGAGGGCCCCGGTGCTCCCGGAACGGAACGGGGGAATGGCCGTGAGTGATCTGGACCGTACCGGCCTCGCGACGGCGGGACCTGCCGTACCGACCCAGGCGAGCGTTCCTGGCCTCGCCGCCAACGACGATGCGCACCCGAAGGACGCCCACCGGATGAGCCACCCGACCGAGCCGACGTCTGAACCGTCGCCCGCATCCCCGCCCCCGTCCGATCCGGCGGACGAGGCCGCGGACCTGCGCACCGCGGTGCCCGTCCAGGCGCCGGCCCCGGCCCCGGCCCCGCACCGCTCGGGCGCACCGGACCGGGAGGCGGCCCGCGCGCTGTTCGTCCGGCTGTCCGCGCTGCCCGACGGCTCCCCGGAGCGCGTCGAGCTGCGCAACCAGCTGGTGCGGATGCACATCCCGCTGGTCGAGCACCTTGCCCGGCGGTTCCGCAACCGGGGCGAGCCGCTGGACGACCTGACCCAGGTCGCCACCATCGGCCTGATCAAGTCGGTGGACCGCTTCGACCACGAGCGCGGGGTCGAGTTCTCCACCTACGCCACGCCGACCATCGTCGGCGAGATCAAACGGCACTTCCGCGACAAGGGCTGGGCGGTCCGGGTGCCGCGCCGCCTCCAGGAGCTGCGGCTGTCGCTCACCACGGCGACCAGCGAGCTCTCCCAGCGGCACGGGCGCTCCCCCACGGTGCACGAGCTCGCCGAGCACCTGGGGATCTCCGAGGAGGACGTCCTGGAGGGCCTGGAGTCCGCCAACGCGTACTCCACGCTGTCCCTGGACGTCCCGGACAGCGACGACGAGTCGCCGGCCGTGGCGGACACCCTCGGCGCCACCGACGAGGCGCTGGAGGGCGTCGAGTACCGCGAGTCGCTCAAACCGCTGCTGGCCCAACTGCCGCCCCGGGAGCAGAAGATCCTGGTGCTGCGGTTCTTCCGGAACATGACCCAGTCGCAGATCGCCGCCGAGGTGGGGATCTCCCAGATGCACGTGTCCCGCCTGCTGGCCCGGACCTTGGCCCAGCTGCGGGAGAAGCTCCTGGTGGAGGAGTAGGACTGACGGCCGCTCAACCGGCGGCCGACCCCCGGCGGCCCTGTGCGCTCAGCCCTCGTGCGACGCGTACAGGGCCGCCGTCGACTTCGGGTTCAGCAGCGCGCCGATGCCGACCAGCCCGAGCAGGCCGACCAGCACGCCGACGCCGATCATCGCGCCGCCGCTCTCCAGCATGTAGTACCCGATCGGCAGGCAGATCGAGTTGGTGAGCACGGCCGGGCTGCGGCCCCAGCGGCGCTCCTTGAGCAGCGCGCGGGCGGCCAGCACCGGCAGCACGCCGAGCAGCACGATGACCAGGCCGCCGAACTCGTTCAGGGCGAGCTGCTTGGACTGGCCGGACAGCGCGGACACCATGTCCCAGACGCCGACGACGGCCAGCGCGGCGCCCTCCAGGGCGGTGATGGCGGCGCCCACGGTCAGCGCCAGGGGGCGGGCCGGGCCCGCCGTGGGTACGGGTGCGGAGGATTCTGCGGTCACTCCAGCAGGGTAGCCGCCGGTTGGTCCGTACCGACCCGTAGGCTTTCCCCATGCGCGCTCTCCTGGTCGTGAACCACAAGGCCACCACCACCAGTGGCCGCACCAGGGACGTACTGATCCACGCGCTGCGCAGCGACCTCAAGCTGGAGGTGGCCGAGACGCAGTACCGGGGCCACGCCCGCGACCTGGCCCGCGAGGCCTCGGAGGACGGCACGGTCGACCTGGTGGTGGCGCTCGGCGGCGACGGCACCGTGAACGAGGTGGTGAACGGGCTGCTCACGCACGGCCCGGGCGAGAAGGTCCCGCGACTGGCCGTGGTGCCGGGCGGTTCGACCAATGTGTTCGCCCGCGCGCTGGGTCTGCCCAACGACCCGGTGGAGGCCACCGGCGCCCTGCTGTACGCGCTGGAGCACGGGAGCGAGCGGCCGGTCGGCCTGGGCAAGGCGATGACCGACGGGCTGCCGGACCGCTGGTTCACCTTCACCGCCGGCCTGGGCTTCGACGCCGGGGTGGTCGGCCGGGTCGAGGAGCAGCGCCGGTTGGGGCGCAAGTCCACCCACGCGCTCTATGTGGGGCAGGCGCTGCGGCACTACGTCACCCAGCGTGAGCAGCGTCGTTCCGGGCCCGTGGCCCTGGAACTACCGGGCCGAGAAGGCGTGCCGGGCCTGGCCCTGGCCATAGTCAGCAACACCTCGCCGTGGACGTTCCTCGGCAACCGCCCGGTGTACCCCTCACCGCTCGCCTCCTTCGACACTGATCTCGACGTCTTCGGGATCACCCGGATGACGGCGTTCGGCACCGTTCGAACGATCCGTCAGATCCTGCGGTCGTACGCCTCTTCGAGCGAAGGCGCCCCGCCGGCCGGCCCGTCCGGCAAGCACGTCGTCTCCTATCACGACGTCAGACACTTCACCTTGGTTTCAGAGGAACCGGCCCCGTTCCAGGTTGACGGGGACCACCTTGGAGACAGGAGTCGCGTCAGTTTCACAGGCGTACGGCGGGCACTGCGTGTGATTGTGTGACCGGAAGGGGGTTTCGCCCTTCTTCTCGAACGCACAAGCCCCCTTCACTCCATAGAAGTACTGGCTGTGAGCTAGGCGACACCGAAGAATCAAAAATTCCTCCCTGAAGGGGGTTGTATCCGGGCCCGAGGTTTGCGAACCTCTACATGGCGATCGGGACGCATCGCAGCGACGGCAACCTCAGAACCTGGCGGGTGTCGACCGCGGAGCGTCCCTCGAATCGCCGAATCCCTCCCCAGCACAGACCACCCGGGCCCCGGCGGGCCTTTGGTCTCTTTTGCTGTTGCGGGATTCGTGAAAGCGTTCACATTCACAAGCCACATTCACAAGCCATCGATTATGCCGACCGGGTGCCCCCCGCCGGCAGGAGGAGTTGGACGACCATGGACTGGCGCCACCGCGCTGTCTGCCGCGAAGAGGACCCGGAGCTGTTCTTCCCGATCGGGAACACCGGTCCTGCTCTGCTGCAGATCGAGGAAGCCAAGGCCGTGTGCCGCCGCTGTCCGGTCATGGAGCAGTGCCTGCAGTGGGCTCTTGAGACCGGCCAGGATGCCGGCGTCTGGGGCGGTATGAGCGAGGACGAGCGTCGCGCGATGAAGCGCCGTGCCGCCCGCAACCGCGCCCGCACCGCCTGATCACACGCCGTAACACCAGCAGTAACCGAAACACCGATCAACACATGATCAAAGGCTTCCCTGCACCTCCTGGTGAAGCCTTCCGCACAAAGGGCCTTGCCTGGCGAGGTCCCGCGACACCGGACCGTCCAGCCACTTGATACTGTTCACTTAGAGCAATATCGTGGAGCTGTGGCGCTCACCGTGTGCAACGCACGGGCGAGGTGTCGCACCACCCAGAGCCCCCGTTCCGGCCGACTCCCCCCGACGGCCGGAACGGGTTGAGAGGCCCTGTCGACCCACCCCCCCCCGGTCGACAGGGCCTCGTTTCTGTTTTCGCGCCCCGTTCTGTGTGCGCGCCCCGGCGCGCCCGCACCCTGGCACGCCCCCGCGCGGGCCGACCCGCGCCGGGCTCGCGAGGTGGGCACCCGGCGCTTTCGCCGAGTGCACGCCCCCACCGCGCGCCTCGATGCACCGTTCCGCGGACCGCGGTACGGACCGGACCGCGGACCGCACCGCACCGGACCGCACCGCAGACCGGTCGGCGGATCAGCGGACCGGGATCTCCAGGATCACCTTGGTGCCGCCGTCCGGACCGGCCACCATGTCGAAGGTGCCGCCCAACTCGCCGGTGGCCAGCGTGCGGACGATCTGCAGGCCGAGGTTGCCCGCCGTCTGCGGGTCGAACCCCTCGGGCATGCCGCGGCCGTCGTCCTGCACCGTGATCAGCAGGAACTCCTCCGGCCGGGCGCCGCCGTTCCAGCTGTCCGACCAGCCCGCCCCGGTCGCCGGGGCCCGCCCGCGCAGCGCGCTGACCTCCAGGTTCCCGGAGGCGGACGGGCCGAAGGCGTGCTCCAGCGCGTTCTGCAGCAGTTCGTTCAGCACCATCGACAGCGGGGTGGCCACCTCGGCGGACAGGATGCCGAAGCTGCCGCTGCGGCGGGTCGCCACCCGGCCGTCCTGGGACAGCTCCATCACCATCGCCAGCACCCGGTCGGCGATCTCGTCGAAGGCCACCTGCTCGTCCAGCGCCTGGGACAGCGTCTCGTGCACGATCGCGATCGAGCCGACCCGGCGCACCGCCTCGTCCAGCGCGGCCCGGCCGGCCTCCGACTCCATCCGGCGGGACTGCAGCCGCAGCAGGGCGGCGACGGTCTGCAGGTTGTTCTTCACCCGGTGGTGGATCTCCCGGATGGTGGCGTCCTTGGTCATCAGCTCGCGGTCGCGGCGGCGCAGTTCGGTGACGTCCCGGCAGAGCACCAGCGAACCGGTCAGCGTGCCCTTGGGCTTGAGCGGGATGGCCCGCAGGGTCACCACCCCGCCCTGCACCTCGACCTCGGTCTGCCGCGGCGCCCAGCCGCTCGCCAGCTTCACCAGCGCCTCGTGCACGGCCGCCCGGGAGGGCGGGACCAGTTCGGCGGTGGCCCGGCCCAGGTGGCTGCCGACCAGGTCGGTGGTGAGGCCGAGGCGGTGGTAGGCGGACAGGGCGTTGGGGCTGGCGTAGGTGACGATGCCGTCCGCGTCGAGCCGGATCAGGCCGTCGCCGACCCGGGGGGCGGCGTCCATGTCGATCTGTTCGACGCCGTGGAAGGGGAAGCTGCCGGCGGCGATCATCTGGGCCAGGTCGGAGGCGCTCTGCAGGTAGGTGAGCTCCAGCCGGCTGGGGGTGCGGACGGTCAGCAGGTTGGTGTTGCGGGCGATCACCCCGAGCACCTTGCCCTCGCGCCGGACCGGGATGGACTCGACCCGGACCGGCACCTCCTCGCGCCACTCCGGGTCGCCCTCGCGCACGATCCGGCCCTCGTCGAAGGCGGCGTCCAGCAGTGGGCGGCGCCCGCGCGGGACGAGGTGGCCGACCATGTCGTCCTGGTAGGAGGTGGGGCCGGTGTTGGGCCGCATCTGCGCCACCGAGACGTAGCGGATGCCGTCCCAGGTGGGGATCCACAGGACCAGGTCGGCGAAGGAGAGGTCGGAGAGGAGCTGCCACTCCGAGACCAGCATGTGGAGCCATTCCACATCGGCCCCGGTCAGGGTGGTGTGGCGGCGGACGAGTTCGTTCAGCGAGGGCACATGGCGAGGGTAGCGCCGCCGGTCGGGGCGCGGCGCGGCGGACCGGGGAACGGATCATGCGCCGGGCCTGCGGCGGAGCCCACTTCCCGAAGTTGTCCAGACCAATTTCCGGAGCGGCCTGGACAACCCAGATTGGTCTAGTCCACAATGAAAGGGCACCAAGGAGAGGCCCACCGCGCAACTGCCCTGACCGCGCGAGGCCTTTCCTCGGTCGGACGCCGCCGAACGAGGACCCCGCACAGTTCTCGATCGACTCCGGCGACCGACGACAGCTCCGGGCTGCGGTGCCGCATGGGTTGAGGGTCCCGTGTCGGCGCCGTGGCCCGTAGTGCTTTCCGGGTACGCCGGGCGCCAGGCCCTGTCCGGCCGAGGGGCGCGACGCGTTCCGGGCGCTCCCCCGCCGAAGCCATGTTCCGCCGCTCAACGAGTCGGGCCCCCGTCCACAGCCTGTGGACGGGGGCCCGATCGCGTGGCGCCGTGCCTCAGTGCGTCTCGGTGACCTTGGCCAGGGCGCGCGGGGCGTCCGGGTCCTGGCCGCGGGCGATGGTGACCTCGTAGGCCAGCAGCTGCAGCGGGAGGATCTCCAGGATCGGCTGGACCTCCTCCGGCACGCCGGCCGGCAGGGCGAAGCCGGCCGAGGCGGCGTCCACCTGCGCCTGCTGGCCGACCACGACCAGGTCCGCGCCGCGACCGCGCAGGCGGTCCAGCACCGGCTGCAGGGCCTCGCCGCCCTTGCCGTCCGGGACGATCGCGATGACCGGCGAGACGTTGTCCACCATGGCCAGCGGGCCGTGCAGCAGATCGGCGCCGGAGAACGGGGAGGCCGGGATGTAGGTGGTCTCCATCAGCTTCAGCGCCGCCTCGCGGGCGGTCGGGTAGCCGTAGCCGCGCGAGGTGATGACCAGGCGCTGGGCGAAGCGGTACCGCTCGGCCAGCGCCTTCACCTCGGCGTGGCGGGCCAGGACGCCGGCGGCCAGGCCTGGCAGCTCCTTGGCCGCCGCACCGTCGCCGCCGCGCAGGCCCTCGACCAGCAGGTAGAGCGCCAGCAGTTCGGCGGTGTAGGTCTTGGTGGCGGGCAGCGCCTTCTCCGGGCCGGCCAGCACGTCGATGTGGAACTCGGAGACCTCGGCCAGCGGCGAGGACGCGTTGTTGGTGACGGCGAGGGTGATGGCGCCGGCCTCGCGGGCGGCCTTGGTGGAGGCCACCAGGTCGGGCGAGCCGCCGGACTGGCTGACGGTGACGACCAGGACGTCGGTGAGGTCCGGCTTGGCGCCGTACGCGGTGGTGGTGGACATCGAGGTCAGGCCGGCCGGCTTGCCGAGCAGGATCTCGATCAGGTACTTGGCGTACAGCGCCGCGTTGTCGGACGTGCCGCGCGCGGTCAGCAGGACGAAGCGAGGGTTGCGGGCGGCGATCTCGGCCGCGATCTGGCGGATCTTCGGGGCACCCTCGTCGAGGATGCGCTGGAGGACGGCCGGCTGCTCGGCCATCTCCGCCGCCATGATCCGGCCGGGAACGGAAACAGTCTGCGGGTCGGACATCAGGATGTGCCTCCGATGAGATGGTTCGACCCCTCCGGGCAGGTTGCCCGACGGGGACCTCTACGGCGGCGAGTCCGCACACTCGCTGCGGTGGTTTCCTGCCGCAATCCTACGGGGGCCGCCCCGGGCGGGCACACCCGAAGGCCCGCCCCGGACGGGACGGGCCCCAGGCCTGTACAAACGGCGGCGCCGGGTCAGGACGCCTTGTTGATCAGCTGGTCGATCGCGGCGTCGGCGTCCTTGGTGGCCTGGTCCACCGACTTGCCCTTGAGGATGCCGGTCAGCATGTCGGGCAGGATCTTCTGCTTCTCGATCGCGCCCCAGCCGGGGGCCAGCGGGGTGAACCAGGCGTCCGGCACCGCGTTGGCCGCCGCGGCGGTGGTCGGCTTGTTCTTCAGCGGGTTCAGCTGGGTGAGGTTGTTCGGCAGGATGTCCTTGTCGGCCAGCGTCTGCTGGGACTTGGTGCTGGTGAACATCCGCACCCAGTCGGTGGCCAGCTCGACCTGCGTGGACTTGGCGGTGACCGCGAGGTCGGAGCCGCCGATGAAGGTGGGCAGCGGCTTGCCGTCCGGGCCGGGCATGGTGGCCATCTTGACGGTGTCCTTGAGGCTCGGGTCGCCGGTGCCCGGCGCGACGACGCTGGCCGCCTCGTAGCCGTTGCCGTAGAAGGACGCGGCGCGCCCGCGGGCCATCGACTCGAACTGGTTCTGCTCGTTCACCGTCAGGTCGCCCTTGGTGTACTTGCGGACCAGGTCGACGAAGTGGCTGATGCCCTGCTGGGACTTGGCGTCGTGCAGGGTGCCGTGCCAGTTGCCGGAGCTGTCGAACTTGGCGATGCTGCCGCCGTACGCGGCCACGTAGCTCATCGCGGCGTACCAGTACGGGCCGGGCAGGTAGAGCGAGGAGTAGCTCTTGTCGGCCTTGTTCTTGTCGGCGACCTTGTCCAGGGCCGCCGTCAGGTCGGCCTCGGTCTTGGGGAATTCGGCGCTGCCGGTGGCCTGCTGGAAGGTGGCGGTGTTGTAGATGGCGACCCGGGCGCCGGCGTAGTAGGGCACGCACAAGAGCTTGTCCTGGTACGTGCAGGTGTTGGCGAGCGCCTTGATCCAGCTGTCGGAGTTGTCGAAGGTGGTCCGGTCGACCGGGGCCAGCGCGCCGGAGAGCACGTACTTCATGGTCTCGGTGTTGCCGAGCTCGACCACGTCGGGCGCGGAGCCGTCGGCGATCGCCTTGTCGAGCTTGGTCACCTTGTCGGCCCAGCCCTGGTAGGCGAGCTTGAGGGTGACGTTCGGGTACTTCGCCGCGAACTGGTCGTTGACCTGCTGCACCAGGTCGGGCCAGTTCTTCTGGGCGTCGTCCATCAGCCAGACGGTGACGGTGCCGCTCGCGGCCTTCGGGTCGGCGCCGGGGCTCTTGCCGTCCTTCGACGCCGTACCGGCCGATGAACAGGCCGTCAGCCCGATCGCCAGGGCAGTGATTCCGAACGTCGACATGAGCTGACGCTTCTTCACGCCATCCTCCGAGGGTGCTAGAGCCGTGTTGCCCGCCGGCAGCGTGATGGCGCCCGCAACGGAGGGTCCGGGCAGGGGCGAAGAGCTTCGGGGAGGGCTGATACCACATCCGGTGAGGTTGAATTTCGAACCGGATGACTGGACTCTGGCCTAGACCATAGGTGGTGTCAACGGCCAAATGGCCTCGTCGCCAAGGCCGTTGCAGAGCCGTTGTACCCCGTGGCGATCAGTTGCCGTACCGTCACCCTAAGTGGAACTTAAGGTGGATTTAAGGCCTACTTGAGGGAGCGCGGTCACCTGGCGAATCCGCAGGTCAAACGGCGGGGAAACGAAACGGGCCCGCCATGCGGCATGCGCATGACGGGCCCGTCGGCCGACGCCTCCCGGACACTCCCGGTGACGCCCCCCTCGGTCTCAGCCGATGGCTCCCGGCTGCCCGGTGAGCACCTCCACGGCCGCCAGCCCGCAGACCCGGGCGGCGCCGTGGGTGGCGATGTAGAGCGCGCCTACCGGCTCGGACTGCGGCAGCCCCATCTCGACCACCGCGGCGTCCGGCCGGGCCGCCACCAGGCGGCCCAGCGCGGCGGACATCCAGGCGTGCCGGTGCGCGTCCCGGACCACCAGCACCAGGCGGCGGCCCTCGGCGCCGGCCACCAGCTCGGCGACCAGGGCGTCCAGCAGCTCGGGGGCGGCCTGCGCCGCCGAGACCGCGCGGGTGCGGGTGCCGGGGAAGCGGTCGGCCAGCATGCCGGCCACGCCCCACGGGGTGACGTCGCCGACGGCGATGTTCGGCTCGTCCGAGAACGAGGCCACGAACGGGCGCTCGGACACCGGCTGCGGCTCGTGGCCCGGCGCCCGGACCACCTTCAGCGCCCGGCGGGCGGCCCGCAGGCCGACCGCGAGGTCCGGCTCCGGCCGCTCGCCCTGGGCCGAGATCCGGCCCCAGCTGCCGAGCGAGCGGACCCGGTCGGCGGCGTCCGCCAGCCGCTCCTCGGAGAGCACGCCGGCCCGCACGCCCGCCACGATGGCGTCGCGCAGCATCAGCACGGTGTCCTCGTCGGCCAGCCCGCCGCCGACGCAGATCGCGTCCGCGCCGGCCGCCAGGGCCAGCACGGTGCCGTCGCCCATCCCGAAGGTGTCGGCGATGGCGCCCATCTCGATCGCGTCGCTGACGATCAGGCCCTGGTAGCCGAGGCCGCCGTCGGCCGGGGCGGCGCGCAGCAGGTCGCGCAGCACGAGCGGGCTGAGGGTGGCCGGCAGCTTCGGGTCGAGCGCCGGGATCATGATGTGGGCGGTCATCACGGCCTTGGTGCCCGCCGCGATCGCCGCCTGGAACGGGATCAGGTCGCGCGAGCGCAGCACGTCCAGGTCGACGTCGATGACCGGCAGCCCGTGGTGCGAGTCGACGGCGGTGTCGCCGTGGCCGGGGAAGTGCTTGGAGCAGGCGGCCACGCCGGCCGACTGGAGGCCCTCCACCCAGGCGGCGGTGTGCCGGGCGCACAGCTCCGGGTCGGCGCCGAAGGAGCGGACGCCGATGACCGGGTTGCGCGGGTTGGAGTTGACGTCCGCGGTGGGCGCCCAGTTGTAGTTGACGCCGGCCGCGGCCAGCGCCCGGCCCAGCTCGCGGGCGACGTCCCGGGTCAGCGCCGGGTCGTCGATCGCGCCGAGCGCGAGGTTGCCGGGCCAGGACGAGCCGGAGCCCGCCTCCAGCCGGGTGACGTCGCCGCTCTCCTCGTCGATGGCGATCAGGAGGTCGGGGTTCTCCTCGCGCAGCGCCTTGGTGAGCTTGGCGAGCTGGTCGAGGTCGACCACGTTGCGGTCGAACAGCGCGACCGAGCCGAGCCCGGCGGCGAGGTGGCGGCGCAGCCACTGCGGCGGCTCGGTGCCGACGAAGCCGGGCTGCAGGACGGTCAGGGCGTCACGGTGCAGCTGGTCGCTGACCGGAGCGGCGGGGACGAGGATGCTCACGTTTCTCAGCCCTTCACGGCGCCGTCGGTCAGTCCGCCGACCGCCTTGCGCTGCAGGAAGACGAACAGGATCAGCACGGGGATGGCGAACATCGTGGACGCCGCCATGGTGGCGCCCCAGTCGTTGCCGAAGGCGGTCTTGAAGGACGACAGCCACAGCGGGAGGGTCTTGCCCTCCTCCTTGTTGAGGATCAGGACGAGCGGGAACTCGTTCCACGCGGTGATGAAGCCGAACAGCGAGGTCGACATCAGACCGGGGGCCAGCAGCGGGAAGATCACCTTCACGAAGGCCTGGGAGCGGGTGCAGCCGTCCACCATGGCCGACTCCTCCAGCTCCTTCGGCACCGCGGCGATGAAGCTGCGCAGCGTCCAGATGGTGAAGGGCAGCACCATCATCATGTAGAAGAACGTCAGCGGCACGAGGCTGTTCAGCATCTCGTTGTCGCGCGAGATCATGTAGACCGCGATGGTCATGACCTCCCACGGCGCCATCTGCGCGACCATGACGACCAGGACGAAGGCCTTGCGGCCGCGGAACTTCATCCGGGCGATGGCGAAGGCCGCGAGGGTCGCGATCACCAGCGAGATCAGCACCGCACCGACGGTGGCGATGAGGCTGTTGGTGACGTACGTCCAGAAGTTGGGCGCGTTGATCGCGGTGGTGAAGTGGTCGAGGGTCCCGTCGAACGGGATGAAGACCGGCGTCTTGCTGATGATGTCGTTGTCCTGCTTGAAGGCAGTCGCGATCATCCAGTAGACGGGGAAGATGAAGAAGACGAAGAGGACGACCGCGATCACGTTCGGCCAGGTACGTCCGATGAGCGAGCGCCTCACAGCTCGTCCTCCTGCTTGATCATGATGCGGAAGTAGTACGCCATCATCGCGCCCAGCATCAGGATGGTGAGCACCGCGATCGCGGAGCCGATGCCGTAGTGCTGCCCGGACGAACCCTCCAGGAAGGCGTGCACGGGCAGGGTGCGGGTCAGGTTCTCGGGGCCGCCGCCGTTGATCGCGTACACCTGGGTGAAGGCCTTGAAGACCCAGATGATCTCCAGGAACGTCGTGGCCAGGAAGAACGGCTTCAGGTTCGGGAAGATCACCGAGCCGAAGATCTTGGACGCGCCGGCGCCGTCCATCCGGGCGGCCTCGTAGAGCTCCTTGGGGATGGTGGTCAGTCCGGCGTACATGTTGAACGCCACGAAGGGGACCGACTGCCAGACGATCAGCAGGATCACCACGAAGAAGGTCGAGTACTGGTCGCTCATCCAGTTGTAGTCGGCCATCGCGTGCCAACCGAGCTTGTCCAGGAACCAGTTGACGACGCCCCACTGCTGGTCGAACAGCCAGGTGTAGACGGTGGTCGCGGCGACCACGGGCATCGCCCAGGCCATCAGCAGGCCGACCGAGAGGAGCAGCCGCATCCGCTTGCCGAGGCGGTTGAGCAGCAGGCCGATCAGGGTGCCGCCGACCATGATCAGCACGACGTTGACCAGGGTGAAGACGACGGTGCGCCCGGTGACCGCCCAGAAGTCCGGGTCGGTCAGCTGCTCCTTGTAGTTGTCGAAGCCGTTCCACTCGGTCAGGTGCTGGACGAACTGGCGCTTGTTGAGGTTCTGGAACGACAGCAGGACCGTCTTCACCAGCGGCCAGCCGAGCAGGGCGAGGGTCGCCACGGTGGCGGGCAGCAGCAGCAGGTACGGTGCCAGGCGTGCGCCGAGGCTCGGCCCGCCTGCGGGTCTGGCGCCCTTGCGGGGGGTGCCGTCGGCGCCACCACCGGCGGCACTCGTCTCAATTCCGGCCACGGCAGCCTTCCCTGAATCCGGGGACTGCGTCTGCACCCGCTCCGAATGCACAGCCATCGTTCTCACTTCCTCACAACCCGAACCACGACGGACAGGCGTCGCTCACCGACCCCCCGCCGGGGGTCGGTGAGCGACGCCGCTCGGTGCCTACTGCTTCTGGTTGAGCCGCTTCGCGATCTCGTCGTCGTACTTCTTCGCGGTGGCCGCGTAGTCGCCGCCCTGGAGGGCCGCGGTCAGGAACTCCTTGATCGGGTTCGGCTTGTCCTCGACGCTCGCCCAGTTCGGGGTGATCGGGGTGACCGCGCCGACCGCCGAGGCGGACTGGGCGGCCTTCGCGAAGTCGCCGGTGAGCTGGCTGTTCAGCGCGGCCTTGTTCGGGATGTTGCCGGCGGCGGCGACCGCGCCCTCGTTCTTGTCGTTGAGGGCGATCTTCAGGAAGTCCTTGGCCATGTCGGTGTTCTTGCTCTGCGCACCGATCGCCAGGTTCGAGCCGCCGAGGAAGACGCCGGAGGGCTTGTCAGCGGTCTTGCCCGGGAGCGGGAAGAAGCCGATCTTGTCCTTCGCCATGTCCTTCTCCGCCGGGAGCTCCCAGCCGAGGGCGATCATGGTGCCGACGTTGCCCTTGCCGAAGACGTCCTTCTGCTGCGGGGTGGCCTCGTCCTTGTCCTTCGGACCGGTGGCCGAGTAGCCCTGCAGCTTCTTGTAGGTCTCGAAGGCCTTCTGCGCCTCGGGCGAGGACAGGCCGCCGACCCACTTGTCGCCGTCCTTCTTGGCGATCTTGCCGCCCTCACCGGTGAGCAGGCCGAAGTAGGTGTACCACTCCTGACCCGGCAGGTAGATCGGGTCGGCGACGCCCTCGGTGGCCTTCAGCTTGTCCAGGTCGGCGTAGAACTCGTCCAGGGTCTTCGGCGCGTCGGTCAGCTGGGCCTTGGCCCAGAGGTCCTTGTTGTAGGCGACGACGCGGTTGGAGACCCACCACGGGGCGGCGAACTGCTTGCCGTCCAGCTGGGCGGCCTCGTTCTGGTTGGCGTTCCAACCGTCGCCGCCCAGGGCGGACTTGTCCTTGGTGATGTCGAGCAGGCCGCCCGAGGCCGCGTAGCCGGAGGTCTGGGTGTTGCCGAGCTCGACGACGTCGACCGAGCCCTCGGACAGCGCGGCGGTCACCTTCTGACCGATGCCGTCCCACTCCTGGATCTGGAAGTCGACCTTGGAGCCCGGGTAGGTGGTCTCGAACTCGCTCTTGACCGCGTCGGTCCAGCCCTTCGGGGCGGAGCCGGTCATCAGCCACACCTTCAGCGTCTTGCCGCTGTAGTTCTTGGCGCCCGCCGCGGACGACGAGTTCGAACCGGCGTTGTCCTTGCTCTTGCCGTCCGAGCCACAGGCCGCCAGGCCGACGACCATTGCTGCGACGCCGACCGCCGCGATGAGCTGACGCTTCACGCCATCCTCCTGAGGGATGCCTGGGTTACCCCCGTCGGGCGGCAGCGGCAGACCCACGTAAAGCGGGGGGAAAGGTGCCGCGGACCCCTTCGAGCGGGTGGGGGGATTCATAGTGACCGGCCTAGTGGTGTAGACCAGATGCCTGGAGCTTGGCCTAGACCAATGGGCCTGTCAACGGCTGTTCGACCGATCCGGACCACCCGTTATCAAGCCGACACCGCACATCGTTCATCGCGTGATGAGGTATTCGTTCCGTAGCCATACATGCAACGATGTCACCCGTTAACTATGTGGCGGGGCCCGTAAAGGCCCCGCGAGAAGCGGGAGAACAGGTCCGATGAGCAGCGACGGGGGAACCACCGCCCAGGTCAACGACCCCGAGGTGAAAAACCTCCCGACGCAGGCCGGCGCCGACCCGACCGCGCGCGTCCCCAAGTACTACGGTCTCAAGCGCCACCTGCTCCAGCTGACCGAGACCCAGCCCGCCGGCACCCCGGTCCCGCCCGAGCGCGCGCTGGCCGCCCAGTTCGACACCTCCCGCACCACCGTGCGCCAGGCGCTGCAGGAACTGGTCGTCGAGGGCCGGCTGGAGCGCATCCAGGGCAAGGGCACCTTCGTCGCCAAGCCCAAGGTCGCCCAGGCCCTCCAGCTCACCTCCTACACCGAGGACATGCGGGCCCAGGGCCTGGAGCCCGCCTCGCGGCTGATCGAGATCGGCTACATCACCGCCGACGACCGGCTCGCCCCGCTGCTCGACATCAAGCCCGGCGGCCGGGTGCTGCGGATCGAGCGCCTGCGACTGGCCAACGGCGACCCGATGGCCATCGAGGTCGCCCACCTGTCCGCCAAGCGCTTCCCCGCGCTGCGGCGCAACCTCGCCAAGCACAACTCGCTGTACGCGGCGCTGCGCGAGGTGTACGGGGTCACCGTGGCCGAGGCCGAGGAGACCATCGAGACCACCCTCGCCAACCCGCGCGAGGCCGGCCTGCTCGGCTCCGACCTCGGGCTGCCGATGCTCCAGCTCTCCCGGCACTCCTTCGACGCCGACGGCGACCCGGTGGAGTGGGTCCGCTCGATCTACCGCGGCGACCGCTACAAGTTCATCACCCGGCTCAAGCGCCCGGAGTAGTCCGGGCGGAGCAGTCCGGGCGAGGCAGTTCGGGGCGGAGTAGCTCAGGGCAGAGCACTCCCCCCTCGCACCACGGGCACCGGGGGGGGGGGGAAGGGGGGGAGGGGGGGGGGGAACAGAGAGGGCCCCCTCCCCCCCCCCCCCGCGCTGCTGCGCCTCTGCGCCTCTTGGCTTCTGCGCTCCTCGGCTTCCTGACTTATGCCAGGGCGAGGAACAGCTTCTCCAGCTCGGCCTCGCTCATCGGCGGGGTGTCCTCGTCGGAGACGGCCATGCACTGGCGCATGCCGCTGGCCACGATCTTGAACCCGGCCCGGTCCAGGGCGCGCGAGACCGCCGCGAGCTGGGTGACCACGTCCTTGCAGTCACGGCCCGCCTCGATCATCGCGATCACCCCGGCCAACTGGCCCTGGGCACGGCGCAGCCGGTTCAGGACCGCGCCGACCGACTCCTCGTCCACCTGCATGTCCGGGCCGCCTTTCGCATCGACTGTCGACTGACAACTGTACCCGGCGGGGTATCCATTCCCGGGCGGGGCGATGCGGGCGAGGGGCGCTGGGGCCTTCGGCGGTTCAGCGGCGGTGTTCAGCGGCTTTGGTCAGCGGCTGTGCTCAGCGGCGGGCGAGGCGGCGCTCGCCACCGGCGCCGGTCTCGTACGGGAGCCCGTAGTGCGCGAACACGGCCGGTTCCTCCTCGGCGGGCAGGACGTCGTCGGTGCCGATCGACGGCGCCTGCTTGACCTGGTTCTTCGGGAACGCCACCCGGACGTAGTCCGGCCCGACCACCGCCCCGTCGAGCGGGACGAACACCAGGCGGCGCTTGGTCACCAGGCCGACCGTGACGGTGGCGAAGAACGGCTGGTCGGTGGCCGTCTCCACGTAGACGGACTCCAGCGAGCCGATGCGGTGGCTCTTCTCGTCGACCACGACGTGGCCGCGCCATTCGCGGATGTCTGCCATAGCGATCACCACGGCGTCGGACCTCCCGTTCCCCGGCCTTTCCGCTTCCGTCGTCCGGCGACGGTTCGCCGCCGGGACCTCCCATCCTGCGCCGGGACGACCGGGGGCGCGCGATGGGCGACGAAAACGGACATACAGGGGTGACCCGACCAACCGCCACCAGGGCCGTGACCTGGGCTTTAGGCTGTCCGCCGAGGGAGTTGCAAGCAGATCATCCGATCGTCAACAGACGGAGGCAACGGCCGTGGGACACGACGACCTGTGGGAGTCCGGCGAGGCCGGAACCCCGGCCGACCTACGGCCCGACATCCCGCACCCGGCCCGGATGTACGACTACTACCTCGGCGGGAAGGACAACTTCCCCGCCGACCGGGCCGCCGCCGAGAAGGCGCTCGCCGCCAATCCGGAGTTCCGCTCCACCGCGCGGGCCAACCGGGGCTTCCTCACCCGCGCGGTGCGCTGCGTCGCCGACCTCGGCATCGACCAGTTCCTCGACATCGGCACCGGCATCCCCACCGCCGGCAACACCCACGAGATCGCCCAGGCCGCCAATCCCGGGGCGCAGGTCGCCTACGTCGACAACGACCCGATCGTGCTCAGCCACGCCCGCGCCCTGATGTCCGGCACGGGCCCGGGGCGGACCGCCGTCCTCCAGGCCGACCTGCGCGAGCCGTCCGCCGTACTCGCCGCCGTCGAGGCCGCAGGGCTCCTCGACCTCTCCCGACCGGTCGGCCTCGTCCTGGCCGCCGTCCTGCACTTCCTGCGCGACGAGGACAAGCCGTACCAGGCGGTCGACACGCTGATGGACGCGCTCCCCTCCGGCAGCCACCTCGTCCTCTCGCACGGCACTGCCGACTTCATCCCCGCCGAGGTCCGCGACCGCGTCACCGGCATCTACGACAAGGCCACCGCCCCCCTCGTCGGCCGCACCCGCGACGAGGTCCGCACCTTCTTCGACGGCCTCGACCTCCTCGACCCCGGCATCACCACCGTCCCGCTCTGGCGCCCCGACACCGCCCCCGCCCCCGGCGCCGACCGCGTCAGCATCTACGGCGCGGTGGGTCGCAAGCCCTGACGGCGCCCCGGGGAAAATATACCGACCGGTCTACAGATTCTCTCCCGCCCGGAGGATGCCGGGCTCGCTTCCGCGCAGGAAGTCGGCAGGTCCGACTTCCTGTGCGGAAAACGGCTCCGCGGCCGCCCCCCGAAAATATGTAGGCCGGTCTACAGATTTCTCCCCCGGGCGACGGCAGGGGCACCGGTGGGCACGGATGGGCCCAGGTGGGCACGGGTGGGGGTGGGGGGAGCGGCGCCGGGGGGCTGACTGGAGTCGCTTTAGGGGGGTTAATACCACCGACCGGGGCCACCACGTGCGGTTACTGTCGTCGGGACGGCTCCGGACGGGGGCAGTCATCAGGGGCTATCGCGCAACAAGCAGCGCAGGACACATGGGGGACGAACATGGGCAGGTACCACCGTTTCGCGGGGGCTCTCGTGGTCGCCGGGGTCTCCGCCGGGGTGCTCAGCGCCTGCAACCCGATCGGGACCAACTTCACCGACGACGCCACCGTCACGGACAAGATCACCGGCATCCGGCTGGACAGCGACGCCGGGGAGGTGACCGTGCGCGGCAAGGCCGGCGCCACCCAGGCCGCCGTCCACCGCAACATCACGTACCGGAGCGGCAAGCCGGGCGCGAGCACCCGGGTGGACGGCGGCGTGCTGGTGCTCGGCGGCTGCGGACGCAACTGCTCGGTGGACTACACCGTCGAGCTGCCGCCGGGGCTGCCGATCACCGGGGGGACGTCGGCGGGCGGGATCAAGCTCACCCAGGTCGGCGACGTCTCGGTGCACACCAGCTCCGGCGACATCACGCTCGACGACGTGGCCGGGCCGGTCGACGTGCGCACCGACAACGGCGAGATCAAGGGCACTTCGCTCAAGGGTGACCGGGTCAGCGCCAAGACCGACAACGGCGGGATCAAGCTCACCCCCGGCAAGGCCCAGAACATCACGGCGAAGACCTCCAACGGCGAGATCAACGTGACCGTGCCGACCGCCTCGTACCACGTCACCGCCTCGACCGACCTGGGCGAGAAGCACATCGGCGTCCAGAACGACCCGAACGGCCAGTACAAGCTGGACCTCGGGACGAACATCGGCGAGATCACCGTCAAGACGGGCTGACCGACCCGGTCGACGGGGCCGCCAACGGGGCGCCGTGACGGCCGAGTTCGGCCCCCCAGCGCGATCGCCCGGCCCCGCCGGTGGGCCTGGCGGGGCCGGGGGCGGTCAGAGACCGACCTGGACCTCGGCGCGGTGCCGGATGTACTCGTCGGGGTGCGCCCTCGCGATGGCCACCGCGGCCTCCACCAGGGCGTGCAGCCGCGACGGGTAGGCACGCGGCACGAGGGGCAGCCCGGGGAGGATGCAGCGCCGCACGTCCAGGTCCTCGTTGGCGACGAACTCCCGTAGCGCGGCCTCGTACCAGGCGTCCCGCACGGTCGAGCCCTCGTCGGCGGCGGCCGTGCCGCGGCCGTCCCCGACCGACAGGGACGTCCAGTACCAGGCCCGGGCGGCGCCGGCGCGCTCGGTGTCGGTGCCGGTGTGCAGGTAGCCGAGCAGGGTCAGCCGGACCCGGCGCTGGCCGAAAGCGAGCAGGGCCGGCTCGACGAAGCGCCGGTTGAAGCTCGGGTTGGGGTCGTAGATCGCCGCTTCCAGCAGTGCCTCGAAGTACTCCTCGGGCAGGTCGGTACGCCCGGAAAGCGCCTTGTGGACCTCCCACCGGGCCGCGCTCGGGAAGTCCGCCCCGTGCGCGGCCTCAGCCCCGAGCAGGCGGAGCAAACGCGTCAACCGCAGGTCGAACTCCTGCGATCCGTCCGCCGTGCGCCCGGGCAACGGCTGGAGAATCCGCACCTCGCCTGCCGTGTCCTTCGTTTCCACGAACACCCTCCTCATCCTGAGTCATCGGCAGACTACTCGCTGATACACCAGTTCGGAGGTCGTTTTCGGGCAGGCTGGAATTCAGATCACCGACATATGGCCGGAGTTTGACGGTCGCTCAGCCCTGCTACCGGCGCAAACCAGGCGAGTTGGACGGACGGGACGACGCGCGGGCCGACGGATGAGCCGACGGGCGGGCCTTCGCCGGTCAGGCCGGACGGCCCGGCGGGACCAGGCCGGACTGGTAAGCGATCGCGACGAGTTGGGCCCGGTCCCGGGCGTCCAGCTTGGCCATCGCCCGGTGGACGTGGGTGCGGACGGTGAACGGGCTGACGAACATCCGCTCGGCGATCTCCTCGTTGGTGAGCCCGGTGGCGGCCATCGACATCACCTCGCGCTCGCGCGCGGTGAGCACGGACAGCCGCTCGGAGGTGCCGCCGGCCGCCGGATCGGGCTGGGCGAGGAGCTGGTCGATGACGGCCCGGGTGGCGGCGGGCGAGAGCAGGGCGTCCCCGGCGGCGACGGTGCGGACGGCCGCGAGCAGTTCCGCCGGGTCCGCCCCCTTGCCGAGGAAGCCGCCGGCGCCGGCCCGCAGTGCCTGGGCCACGTACTCGTCGATCTCGAAGGTGGTGAGGATCAGCACCCGGGTGCCGGCCAGCTCCTCGTCGCCGCAGATGGCGGCCGTCGCACCGAGGCCGTCGGCGCCGGGCATACGGATGTCCATCAGGACGATGTCGGGGCGGGTGGCGCGGGCGAGTTCGACGGCCTGGTGGCCGTCGGCGGCCTCGCCGACCACCTCCATGTCGTCCTCGGCGTCGATCAGCACCCGGAACGCACCGCGCAGCAGCGCCTGGTCGTCCGCGAGCAGTACCCGGATGGTCATGCGTGGTCCTTGTCTACTCGTACGGCACGGTCTTCCCGGCCGGCACGGTCTACTCGAACGGCGCGGTCTTCCCGGCCCGCACGGTCCGCCCGTACGGCGCTGTCACCGCGACCGGCACAGCCACCGCGACCGGCGCTGTCGTCCCGGGCGCCGGTACGCAGCGGAAGTTCGGCGGTGACCAGGAAGCCGCCGTCGGGCCGGCTGTCGGCGGTGAGGCGGCCGCCGACCGCGCCGGCCCGTTCGCGCATGCCGATCAGTCCGAAGCCGCCCTCGCCGGGGGCCGGGTGGGGCAGCAGGGCCTGCCGGGGGCGTGCGCTGGTCGGCGGGCGGCCGTTGGCGACGCTGACAGCGACCCGGCTGCCGCTGTAGGCGAGGGTGATCTCGGCGCCGGCGCCCTGGGCGTGCTTGGCGACGTTGGTCAGGGACTCCTGGACGATCCGGTAGGCGGTGAGGTCCACGCCGGGCGAGAGCGCGCGGGCCTCGCCCTCGACGGTGAGCCGCACCGGCAGGCCGGTGCGTTCGAAGGCGTTGATCAGCTCGGGGAGCCGGTCGAGGCCGGGGGCCGGTTCGAGCGGGGCGGGCTCCTCGGCGCGGCGCAGCAGGCCGACGGTGGCGCGCAGTTCCTGGAGCGCGGAGCCGGTGGCGTCGGTGATGTGGCTGAGCACCTCGCGGGCCTGGGTGGGGTGGCGGTCCATGAGGTAGACGGCGATGCCGGCTTGGGCGTTGGCGAGGGCGATGTGGTGGGCGACGACGTCGTGCAGGTCGCGGGCGATCCGGATCCGCTCGTCGGCGACCCGGCGGCGGGCCTCCTCCTCGCGGGTGCGTTCGGCGCGTTCGGCGCGTTCCTCGATGGCGGCGAGGTGAGCGCGGCGGTTGCGGATGGAGTCGCCGAGGGCGCCGGGCAGCAGGGCCCAGGCGAGGACGCCGAGCCGTTGGCCGATCGGGCCGCCGCCGTCGCCGATCAGCGAGGTGCCGGTGAGCAGGACGGCGGAGGCGATCGAGGCGCGCAGGGCGGTGGCGCGGTCGGTGCGGACGGCGAGGAAGTAGAGGGCGAGCAGCAGCGGGGTGGCCAGCCCGGGGGTGAGGCGGGGGGTGGTGAGGATGAGGGCCATCGTGCAGATCAGCGTGATGACGACCACGGTCCGCGGGTGCCGTCGGTGGGCGAACACGGTGACGGCGGAGGCCAGCGCGATGGTGGCGCTGAGCGGCCTGAAGGAGATGACGTGGCCGGTCTGGTCGACGGTGACGCCGAGGCCGGTCATCGCGATCAGCACGGCGCCGCCGACGGCGTCGAGCAGCCGGGGGTGGTCGCGGCGCAGCCGCTGCCAGGTGTCGCTCATCGTGGTGCTCTCCGGGTCGGGGGTGCCCTGGCGGCACCCTCGCCGGGTTCTGCCAGTTCGTGCCGAACCGCGCCCTGCCGGGCGGGGTGGGCCGGGTCGGGGGCCGCCGTGTGCGTGGCGGACCCCGACAGCAACGGTAACGGTAGGGATCGAACCATTGTCCGGGCCGGGGCCCGCCCCGTGGATCGGGACGGGCCCCGGCTGGTCCGCAGGGGGGTCGACGGGGGCTTGAAGACACGCCCTAGACGCCGACGGACTCCCGGACCGGGGCCGGTTCGGGGGCGGCGGTCTGCAGCTTGCTGCCCTCGACGTCGATGTCCGGTATCAGCCGGTCCAGCCAGCGCGGCAGCCACCAGGCGCGGCGGCCGAGCAGGGCCAGGACGGCCGGGACGATGGCCATCCGGACCACGAAGGCGTCGAAGGCGACGGCCGCGGCGAGGCCCAGGCCCATCATCTTGATCATCGGTTCGCCCATGCCGATGAAGCCCGCGAAGACGGCGATCATGATGAACGCGGCGGCGGTGACCACCCGGGCGTTATGCCGGAAGCCGGTGACGATGGCCTCGTCGGGCTGCTCGCCGTGGACGTAGCCCTCGCGGATCCGGGTGACCAGGAACACCTCGTAGTCCATGGCGAGGCCGAAGACCACGCCGACCATGAAGATCGGCATCATGCTCATCACCGGGCCGGTCTGTTCGACGCCGATC
Organism: Kitasatospora sp. NPDC058243; assembly: GCF_042882025.1. Taxonomy (NCBI): domain Bacteria; kingdom Bacillati; phylum Actinomycetota; class Actinomycetes; order Kitasatosporales; family Streptomycetaceae; genus Kitasatospora; species Kitasatospora sp. NPDC058243. The sequence goes on along the minus strand of NZ_JBHVWW010000006.1, from coordinate 49,706 downwards.
AGGTTGGCCAGCCAGCCCCACTGGAAGACCGCGACGACCGCGCCGAGCGCGGCGGCCACCGAGAGCAGGAAGCCGAGCGCCGCCTTCAGCGGGACGAGCACCGAGCGGAACACCACCAGCAGCAGGACGACGGCGAGGCCGACGACCACCGCGAGGTAGGGCACCAGCGCGTCGGTGAGCTTCTGCGAGACGTCGATGTTCATCGCCGTCGTGCCGCTGACCAGGACCGTCGCCCCGGTGCTCGTCTTGAGGCCGGCGGCGTGGCCGCGGATCGCCTGGACCAGGTCCTTGGTCTCCGCAGCGCTCGGACCGGTGGACGGGACGGCGTTCAGCAGGGCGGTGTCCCCCGCCTTGTTGAACATCGGCGGGGTGACGGAGACCACGCCGGGCAGCCCGGAGACCGTCTTGGCGACCTCGCTCGCGGCGGCCTTCGGATCGGGCGTGCCCTTGACGTCCACCATGACGGTCAGCGGCCCGTTGAAGCCGGGGCCGAAGCCCTCGGACAGCAGGTCGTAGGCGCGGCGCTGGGTCGTGGAGGTCGGCTTGGACTCGTCCCCGGGCAGGCCGAGCCGCAGGTCGAGCGCGGGGGCGGCGAGCACCCCGAGGCCGATCACGCCGCCGAGCAGCACCGCGAGCGGGCGGCGCAGCACGAACTTGGCCCAGCGGGAGCCGCCGTTCTCCTTCTTCGGCTGGACGGCGCCCTTGCGGGCCTTGCGGGGCAGCACCCGGCGGCCGATGAAGCCGAGCAGCGCGGGGACCAGGGTGAGCGCGACCAGGACGGCGATGACCACCGTGCCGGCCGCGGCCATGCCCATCTTGGCGAGCATCGGGATGCCGACCACCGAGAGCCCGGCCAGGGCGATCACCACGGTGAGCCCGGCGAACACCACGGCGGAGCCTGCTGTGCCGACGGCCCGGCCGGCCGCCTCCTGCGGGGTGTGGCCCTCGGCGAGCTCGGCCCGGAAGCGGGAGACGATGAACACGGCGTAGTCGATGCCGACCGCGAGGCCCAGCATCATCGCGAGCGTGCTGGTGGTGGAGGACAGGCCGAGCGTGCTGCCCAGCCCGGTGATCAGGGCCATGCCTAGGCCGACCCCGATCACGGCGGTGAGCAGCGGCAGGCCCGCGGCCACGAGTGAGCCGAAGGTGATCACCAGGACGACCGCGGACAGCGCCATGCCGATCATCTCGCTGCTGCCGCCGGCCTCGGGCTTGGCCATCAGCGCGTTGCCGCCGACCTCGACCTTGAGCCCGGCGTCCCGCCCGTGCTGGGCGGCCTGTTCGAGGGCGTCGGTGGCGCCCTTGGACAGCTCGCCCGCCTTGACGGAGTAGCTGACGGTCGCGTACGCGGTGGTGCCGTCCTTGGAGACGGTGTTGGCCTTGAACGGGCTGACCGCGCCGGTGACCTCGTCGGCGTGGGCGAGCTCGGCGACCGTCCGCTCCACCGCCTGCTGGTTGGGCTCGGCGGTGATCTTCTGCCCGGACGGGGCGACGAACACCAGGCGGGCCGAGGCGCCGTCGGCGTGGCCGCCGGGGAAGCGCTCGTTCATCAGGTCGAAGGCCTTCTGCGCCTCCGTACCGGGCATCGCGAAGCCGTCGTCGGGTGCGGCGGGCGCCTTGGCCGCCAGGACTCCGCAGACCGCCAGCACGGCGACCCAGAGCAGGGTCACCAACCGGCGTCGGACGAAGGCCCAGCGGCCCAGGCGGTACAGGAACGTGGCCACGGAAGAGTGGACTCCTTCGGATCTCGGTCAGCGTGCGCACCACGGCCGCCCCGGCGCCTTTCGGCGCGGACCGCCCGCAGCATGACCCATCCTTGATCGCCGACCCCTCCTCCGTCGTCGTCCCTGCGCAGGCCGTTTGCGTACTGCGGACGCAGTACGGACTCTCCCCGGACGGCGGAAGCGCATCAGCTGTGGCGGGAGAAGTCGGGCGCACTCCCGGCGACGGCGGGACGGTGACGGGGGCAGTGACAGGGCGGCGACGGGGCCGGGCGCCGTCACCCGGGCGGGCGGCGACGACGGGCCGCGGCCCGGCGGGCGAAGTAGCGTGATGTGCCAGGCCCGACCCTTTTCCTGTGGTTCGGACCCATCTGACCCGATCGGTGCTGACCCCAGCCCGCCGCCGGAGGTGCCCATGGGCGTTCCAGCCGCCCGCATCGTGTTCGACGAATCCGACCGCGCGGCCGTCGCCGAGGCGGTGATGGAGATGCTCACCACCGGCGCCCTCACCCTGGGCCCGTGGACCGAGCGCTTCGAGCAGGCCTTCGCCGCCGAGCACGGCGCCTCGCACGCCGTCGCGGTGAGCAGCGGCACCGCGGCGCTGGAGGTGATCCTGCGCACGGTCGACGTCCGGGGCCGCGACGTCGTCGTGCCGGCCGTCACCTTCTACGCGACCGCCGGCGCCGTCCTGCACGCCGGCGGGCGTCCGGTGATCGCCGACGTCGACCCGGCCACCCTGGCGCTCTCCCCCGAGACGCTGGAGCCGGCCCTCACCCCCGATACCGCAGCCGTCGTACTCGTCCACATCGGCGGACTGATCACCCCGCGGGTCGAGGAGCTGCGCGCGCTCTGCGACCGGCACGGCGTCCCGCTGGTCGAGGACGCCGCACACGCCCACGGCAGCAGCCTCGACGGGCGCAGCGCCGGGACGTTCGGCCTGGCCGGGGCCTTCTCGTTCTACCCGACCAAGGTCACCACCAGCGGCGAGGGCGGCCTGGTCCTCACCGAGTCGCCCGAGCTGCGCGACGAGGCCCGCACCTACCGCGACCAGGGCAAGGGCTCCTTCACCACCAACCACCACGTCCGGCTCGGCCACGCCTGGCGGATGAGCGAGCTCAGCGCGGCCGTCGGCGCCGTGCACCTGCGCCGGCTCAAGGAGTTCATCGAGACCCGCCGGGCCGTCGCCCGCCGCTACGACGAGGCGCTGGCCGGGCTCGACGGCCTGGAGCCGGTGCTCGAACCGCCCGGCTGCCGCGGCAACTACTACAAGTACGTGGCGCTGCTGCCGCCCGGGGTGGAGCGCGCCGCGTTCAAGCGGGCGGTCGCCGAGGAGTACGGCGTGCGGCTGTCCGGCGAGGTGTACGACCTGCCGCTGCACCTGCAGCCCGTCCTCGCCCCCTACCGGCGCGGGCCGCTGCCGGTCGCCGAGGACGTCTGCGCGCGGCAGGTGTGCCTGCCGGTGCACTCCGACATGACCGGGGACGAGACGGAGCAGGTCATCGAGGCCGTCTCGGCGGTGCACCGGAGACTCGCCGGATAGCCGGGGCGGGGTCGACCCGACCAGGCGGGCGCGCCGAGGCGCTCGACACGGAGTTCGAGAAGGCGCTCGACACGGAGCCCGACAAGGAGAGAGATCGTGCGGATAGCCGTCACCGGGGGATGTGGATTCATCGGGTCACACGTCGTGGACCACCTGCTCGCGGCCGGCCACGACGTCCTCGCGGTGGACACCACCGACAAGTACCTCAACCCCGACGCCGAACACGCCCGGCTCGACATCCTCGACCTCGCGGCCCTCACCTCCGCGCTGGCCGGCAGTGAAGTGGTGTACCACCTCGCCGCGATGGCCGACGTCGAACAGGTCTCCGCCGACCCGGTGCGGGCCGTGCGGACCAACATCGACGGCACCGAGGCCGTCCTGGAGGCCGCCCGGCGCAGCGGGCTGAGCCGCACCGTGCTGGCGAGCACCGTCTGGGTCTACGGCGCCGCTCTCACCGACGATCAACTCGACGGCGGGGAGCAGGAGTTGGACGAACACGTGCCGATCGAGCTGGAACACAGCGGCCACCTCTACGTGGCCACCAAGCTCGCCGCCGAGATGCTGGTGCACAGCTACCGCGAGCTGTACGGGCAGCACTTCACCATCCTGCGCTACGGCATCCCGTACGGGCCCCGGATGCGCGACGAACTGGTCGTCGCCCGGTTCGTCCAGGCCGCGCTCACCGGGCGACCGATCACCATCGCCGGCGACGGGCGGCAGAGCCGCAACTTCGTCTACGTCGAGGACCTCGCCGACGCCCACGTCCGGGCCCTGTCCCCCGCCGCCGAGGACCAGACCTTCGCCCTGGAGGGCTCCACCGCCGTCTCGGTGCGCGACATCGCCGACACCGTCGACGACCTGCTGGGGCCGGTCTCGATCGAGCACATCGACGGCCGCAAGGCCGACTACACCGGGCGGCGGATCTCCTGCGCCCAGGCCAAGCGCCTGCTCGGCTGGTCTCCGCACACCAACTTCGCGGACGGCGTACGGAGTTACGCCGACTGGTACCGGGCCGCCGCAGCCGCCTCCGCCGCCTCCTGAGCGGGCCGCCCGATGCCGCACGCCCTGCTCGTCTCCGGCTCCCTCGGCCAGGGCCACGACGTGATGGCCCAGGCCTGCGCCGACACCCTGCGGGCCCGCGGCTGGACCACCCACACGGTCGACGCGATGGCCCTGCTCGGGGAGCGCTCCGGCGCCGCCGGGGAGGCCGTGTTCCGGCGGCTGCTCGACCTGCCCGGCGTGTACGACGCCTTCCACTTCTCGGCGTTGCGGCCCGGCGCCCGGCTCGCGCTGCTCGCCGACGCGGCCGCCCGCAGCCGGCTCGTCCCGGCCCTGCGCCAACTGGTCGCAGTGCAAAGGCCGCAGCTGGTGGTCTCCGTGTTCGCCACCGCCACCTCGGCCGTCAACCGGCTGCCGCAACGGGACTTCCGGCACTTCGTGTTCTGCACCGACGTGACACCGCACCGGCTCTGGGTGCAGGAGGGCACCGACCTGTTCCTGGTCACCTCCGAGGTCGCCGCCTGCGCCGTCCGCCGCTACCGGCCGGACGCCGCCGTCACCGTCCTGCCCGCTCCGCTGCGGGAACCGTTCTACCGGCCGCCCGGCCGGGCCGAGGCGCGTGCCGAACTGGGCGTCCCGGCGGGCGGGCGGTGCGTGCTGCTGATGTCCGGCGCCTGGGGGCTCGGACCGCTCGCCCGCACCGCCGCCTCGCTCGCCGCCGCCGGTCCGCACGTGCTCGCCGTCGCCGGGCGCAACCGGGAACTGGAACGGCGGCTGCGGGCCGCCGCCCGCCGGGAGCCGCGCCTGCACCCCTTCGGCTACACCGACCGGATCCCCGCCCTGATGGCCGCCGCCGACCTCGTCGTCACCAGCTCCGGCGACACCTGTAGCGAGGCCCGCGCCCTCGGACGGCGACTGCTGCTGCTCGACGTCGTCCAGGGCCACGGCCGCGACAACCTCCAACACGAGCTGGAACTCGGCCACGCCGACGTCGCCTCCGCGCACCCCGCCGAGGTGGTCCGCAACGCCCTCGCCGCCCTCGCCCGCCCAGCGCCCACCCCCTCCCCCGGCGCCACCCCGGAGCGCTGGCGCACCGGGTTCACCGCGGCCCTGGCACAGGTGGGGCTGGCGTAGCCGAGCGCCGGGGCGAGCCATACGGGAGTCCCGGCCGGGGTGGAGCCGTGCACCCGGGCGGGGGCCGGGGCCGGAGTTCGCTACCTGGCGCATACCTGTTCCATACGAGTCCTTTACACTCTCCGAAGCCTCCGGACGGCCCCGGACAGCGGCCTCGCCCGCCGGCAGCGGCGGCCGTCCAGCCCAGGCCGGAGCACCCACCCCGGGGTGCCGCTCTCCCCGGGGACACACTCCTGCTCGAAGGAACCCCCTCGTGACCCCCGACCCGCACCGGCCGCCCGGGCCCCAGGCCGTACCGCCCCGCACCACGGCCAACCGGCTCGTCCGAGCCGCCACCCTGCTGTTCGTACCGCCGCTCGCCGCGATCTGGCTGTGGCGCTCCCGCCGCCTGCACGTCGCCGCCAAGGTGGCGCTGACCTTCTGCTGCCTGATCGGCTCGCTCTTCTGGTTGGGCGTCATCACGGGGCCGAAGCCGGAGAAGGCGCAGCCGGTCGCGGCCCCGGCGACGACCGCCGCTCCGGCTCCGGCCGCTACGGCTACGGCTACGACGGCGGCCACCCCGGCCGACGCCGGGTCCCCGACGCCGACCCTGAGCGCGACTCCGACTCCGAGCGCGACTCCCACTCCCACTCCGACTCCGAGCGCCGTGTCGGGTGTCATGCCCGACGTCGCCCAGCACACCGCCGGGGAGGCGCGTGCCCTACTGGTGGCGGCCGGTGTCGCAGCCGACCGGATCCAGGAGCACAGCCGCTACCTGGACCTAGCGCTGCCCGCCGACCACGACGCCTGGGTGGTGTGCGCGAACGTGCTCCAGCCCGGGAGCAAGCTGTACCCGGCGGCCTCTCCCGCGCTCCAGCTGGTGAAGCCGGGGGCTTCGTGCCCGGCGGACCGGTACGCGGCGCTCTACGCGGACGAACGCAACGACCCGTCCAGCCCGAACCACCAGGGCAACGCCGGCGGCAGTTCCACTGGCGGGTCGTCGGGCGGAACGTCGGGCGGAACGTCAGGCGGAACGTCAGGCGGGGGCTCGGACGCGAACTCGGACGGGGCGTCGGGTGGCGGTTCCCAGGGCGGTGCCGGCGGCAGCGCCTACTACAAGAACTGCGACGCGGTGAAGGCCGCCGGCAAGGCCCCCCTGCACCGGGGCGATCCCGGGTACCGGTCCGGCCTGGACCGCGACAACGACGGCGTCGCCTGCGAACGCTAGAAGACGCCGAGCAACGCCACACGGCGAAGCCCCGCCTCGGTCGAGGCGGGGCTTCGCCGTCCGCCCGGCGCTCGGCGGCGGGCGCGATGCCGTCAGCCGCGGGCGGCCCCCGGGACGGCGTGGTCGCGGAGCGGGCCGAGGGTGAGGGAGTGGGCGCGGCAGTGGGCGGCGATCAGCGGAAGGGCGGCGAGGGTGGCCCGCCAGGAGTCGGGGGCGGAGGTGCAGTCGGAGTCGTGCAGGAGGAGGGTCGCGCCGCCGGTGAGGCCGGGGCGGGCGGCCGCGTAGACGGAGGCCCCGGTCGCCTCCGCCGTCCAGTCCCGGCCCCAGGCCGTCCACAGCACCGGGCGCAGGCCCAGCCGCCGGGCGGCCAGGGCCGGGCCCGCCGTCAGCACCCCGTACGGCGGGCGGTACCAGTGCGGGCGCACCCCGCACAGCGCGGTCACCGCCTCGGTCGCGCGGCGCAGTTCGCGCAGGTCACGGGCCGGGGCCGGGTACCACTGCGGCCGGTGGTGCCAGCCGTGGACGGCCACCTCGTGGCCGCGCAGCACCAGCTCCCGGCCGAGGGCGGGGGCGCGCTCCAGCATCGAGCCCAGCAGGAAGAAGGTGGCCCGGACACCGCCCAGCGCGTCCAGCGCGTCCAGGATCTCCGGGGTGCTGCGCGGGTCGGGGCCGTCGTCGAAGGTCAGGGCGACGTGGTGCGGGTCGGCGCCGAGGCCGGCGGTTCGACGGGCCAGCGTGCGGCGCAGCGCCGGGAGGCGCACCGCCGCCGGGGCCAGGTGCGCGAACTCCGCCGCGGCCGCCGCCGCGGCCGCCGTCGCGAGCACCCGGGTCGCGGTGTTCACCGGGCTCACCCGAAGCGGGAGGCCATGCGCCGGAACACGCCCGGCGCCACGCCGTGGATCCGGGCCGGGAAGCCGAGCCAGTGCGGCACGAAGAGCCGGTCACGCCCGGTGGTGATGGTCGCGACCACGGTGTCGGCGACCCGCTCCGCCGGCACGGGCCGTGGCCGCTCCCGCTGGTAGGGCGTGCCGCGCCGGTCGAAGAACGGGGTGTCCACCGGGCCCGGCAGCACCAGGCGCACCCCCACCCCGGTGCCGCGCAGCTCGTACCAGAGGCTCTCCGCGAACATCGCCAGCCCGCCCTTGGTCGCCGCGTACCCCGACTCGTCGCGCACGCCGACCTGGCCGGCCATCGAGCCGAGCAGCACGATCCGGCCCCGGCGGCGCTCCAGCATGCCCGGCAGGAGCAGGCGGACCAGCCGCAGCGGGGCGGCGAAGTTGACCTCGATCATCCGGTCCAGGACGTCCGAGGGGGTGTCCGCGAACGGTCCGCGCCACCCCAGGCCCGCACTGGCGACCAGCGCGTCCACCCGGCCGGCCTCCGCGAGGGCCGCCTCCGCGAGCCGGCTCGGGCCGTCCGGTTTGCTCAGGTCCTCGGGCAGGACGCGGCCACCGGTCCGGGCGGCGACCTCGTCCAGGCGGGCGCCGTCCGTACCGGACAGCAGGGTCCGCCAGCCGGCGTCGGCCAGGCGGACGGCCGTGGCCAGGCCGATGCCGGAGGAGGCGCCGGTGACGAGCACGACCGGAGGGTCGGCGGGCCCCGGCCGTCGGGGGCCGGGCTGGGCTTCGTCCGCCATCGCGCACCTGCCGCTCCGTGGGCGTTCAACCGTCCGATTTGTCCGGCAAGTCACCTTCGCACGGCGGCGCCGCCCGGGCTACCGGGGCGGGACGGCCGGCTCGGACTCCGCCTCCGGACCCGGACCGGGTTCAGGGTCCCGGTCCGCCGCGCCCGGCCGCGCACCGGCCACCTCCGCGGACTGCCCCTCCAACTCCCCGAACCTGGACAGCAGGAAGGTGCCGCCCACCGCCACCGCGAAGCCCGCCAGCGCGCACCACTCGAACCCCGGACGCGCCGCGTCGCCCAGCGCCGCCACGCCCACCAGCGCCGGACCGAACGTCTCGGCGACCGTCCCGGCGGCGGTCGCGGCCGTGACCGTGCCGCGCTGCAGAGCCAGCGCGTACGCCAGGTAGCCGCCGAGGCCGCCCACCGCGAGCGCGTACGCCGCCGGGTCGGTGAGGACGGCGACCAGGCTCGACGCGTCCATCACCCGCACCGCCAGGCTCGTCACCCCGAACCCCACCCCCGCCAGCAGCCCCAGCCCGGCCGCCGCCACGGTGCCGGCCCGGCGCACCAGGACGAGGGTCAGCAGCAGCATCACGGCCGTCGTCGCGAGCAGCGCCCAGTGGAACAGCGGCGGGGCGTGCTCCCGGCCCTCCCGGCCCGACCCCGACGCCAGCAGCGTCAGGCCGACCACCACGGCGACGATTCCCACCGCGTCCCCCCGGCGCAGCCGTGCCCCGAGCAGCCGGACGGCGGCGAGCGCCGTCACGGCCAGGCTCGCATTGGTGACGGCCTGCACGAGGAACAGCGGCAGGCTGCGCAGCGCCACGATGCTCAGCGCGAAACCGACGATGTCCAGCACGGTGCCGAGCAGGAACTCCCACGAGCGCGCCAGCGCGGCCAGCAGCCCCGCCCGCACCCGGTCCGCCTGCGGCGCCGACCGCGCCCCACGCGCCTGGAACACCGCCCCGAACCCGAAGCACACGGTCGCGACCAAGGCGGTGGTGAGTCCCAGCAGCATGCCTCTCCCAGCCTCACGGGCAGCATCGATCCACCACCAGTCTGTCCCCGGGGCGGCGAGGCCGCACGGGTGGGGCGGGTGGGGGCGGCGCGGCCGGCGGGGTCAGGGTTTGAGGGCCACGGCCGCGTAGGCGGCGGCTTCGGGGGCGGTGGCCGGCGGGTCGGTGGGGGTGGGACGCCAGTGGGGGGTGGGGACGATGCCGGGGGCGATGAGGTTCCAGCCGTCGAAGAAGCGGGTGAACTCGGGGAGCGTGCGGGCCTGGGCGGCGGTGCCGGCGGATTCGTAGATCCGGACCAGGCCGGCGATCTCGGCCGGGGCGAAGTCGGGGGTGACGTGGGTCATCACCAGGGCGCTGCCGGGGGCGAGGGCCGCTTTGAGGTGCTCGACGAGCTCGTGGGCGCCGTGGGTGTCGGGGACGAAGTGCAGGAGGGCGTTGAGGGAGAGCGCGACGGGCCTGGTGAGGTCGATGGTGTCGCGCAGGCCGGGCGAGGCGAGGAGCCGGGCGGGGTCGGTGACGTCGGCCTCGACGTAGGCGGTGCGGCCTTCGGGGGTGCCGGTGAGCAGGGCCTGGGCGTGTGAGAGCACGATCGGGTCGTTGTCGGCGTAGACGACGCGGGCGCACGGCTCCACGCTCTGGGCGACCTCGTGGAGGTTGGGCGGGGTGGGGATGCCGGTGCCGATGTCGAGGAACTGGTCGAGGCCGGCCCGGGCGAGGGCACGGGTGGAGCGGTGGACGAAGGACCGGTTGGCGCGGGCGGCGACGCGCAGCCAGGGTCCGAGGGCGAGGGCGTGCCCGGCGGCCTCGCGGTCGGCGGCGAAGTTGGTGAAGCCGCCGAGGTAGTAGTCGTACATCCGGGCCGAGTGCGGCATGTTGAGCCGCAGGTCGACTCCGTCGTAGAGGCTCATCGCGTTCCCCTTGGCGTCGCGGACACCTGTCGATTGGTGCCCACCGTATCCGGAGGTCAGGCGCGGTCCGCCGCATTCCAACCGGTCAGCTGATCCCATGGGATGACAATCCGTATTCGGGATGCGGCCTGGAGTGACGAGCCGGATGGACTGAGGATGGGCGCAGACAGCCCGACCCTCGAGTGGACCGCCGAGCTGCCGGCGGCCACGGAAAGCAGGCTCGATGACGATCGACAGGGGCGCCCCCGTGCGCGGGTACCGGGGAGGGCCCACGCTGGAGCGCGCCGACGGCCCGGAGTCGGACCGGGAGGCCGGTGGCGACCTCGGCCTGCGGCTGGACCTCACCTACGCGTCGTTCTGCGAGACCCATGAACCCGCCTGGCACGCCCTCGCGTTGACCAGGATAGGCGGCCAGGCGGACGCCACGCTGGTGGTCGAGGCCGTGAAGGCGGACCTGGCCCGCTGCTGGCCGCAGGTGCTGCGGTTCGAGGAGCCGGCCGCGTACGCCTGGCGGTTGGCGAACCGGCACGTCTCGGACTGGATGTCCGCCGAGGAACCGGTGGCGGTGGAGGCCGTCACCTTCGCCGCGGTGATCGGCGCGTTCAAGCAGGTCGCGAACGGGCTGCTGCACAGCGAGGCGGACGAGGTGCGGCTGTACGCGGCGATCCTCGAACTCCCGGACCGGCAGCGGGATGTGATCATCCTGCGGTACCTGCTGGGCCTGCACGTCAAGGTGATCGCGGCCTACCTGGGGCGGCCGGTGGCGACGGTGCACTCCAACCTCCGGCACGCGCGGGAGCGGCTGGCGCGCCGGCTCGGGGTGGGCGAACTGCCGGACAGCTCGGGCGAACCGGCCGACCGCGCGGGTGAACTGCCGGACCGCGCGGGTCAGCTGTGACGCCCGGACCGGAAGCCGACCCGCCCGACGGGGCGGGCGCGAGCGGTGGGGCGGGTACGAGCGGTGGGGGGCGTGCGGTGGTTCACGTGCCCCGGCCGGAACGCGCGCACGCCGAGCGCATCGCAGCACTGCGCCAGGCCCGGCTCACGGCCGCGCCGACACACCTGCCGTCGGAGTTCGAGCAGGCCGCCTTCGAACTGGGCCTGGTGGTGGCCCTGGTGCTGGGCGCGCCGGACGCCTCCCGGGGGCTCGACCTCCTGGTGAACGCCCGCCGGATCCAGCCCGAGGGGGCGGAGGTGTTCGCCGCGCTGCTGTACGCGACCGGACGGGAGGAGGGCGCCGAGTTCTGGTGGCGCTTCGCCGCCGGATCGGGCTGCGGCACGGCGGCGTACTGCCTGCACCTGCACCATCTGAAGCTCGGCGAGAACGACGACGCCGACTACTGGCGGGCCTGGTCGGACCAGCTGGCGGCGGCCGGACGCCCCTCCGGGCCGATGCCGTTGCGGATGACCAGGCCGCTGCTGCCGGACGACGTGCGGCGCGACATCCTGTCCCGGGTCCACCACGGGCTGGCGCCGCAACTGCCGCCGCGGCTGGTCGCGGTGATCGACCGGCTGCCGGTGCAGGGCAACGAGGACGAGGAGGAGGTGCCGAGCCCGTGGGGGCTCACCTCGGGGGCGACCTCGGTGTGTTCGTGGGACGTCCGGTGGGACGGCGAGGACCCGTTGGAGTGAGCCGACCGCGTCTGCCCGTCCTCCCCCCGTTCAGGTGAGCGCCGCCTGCCGGGCGGCGATGTCCGGGTCGCGGCCGCCGCCGGAGGTGACGGCCTCCGCCCCGGAGCCGGTGTGCCGGACGACGTAGTGGTGCGGCGCCATCGCCGTGTCGCGGCCGGGCAGGGCGGCGACCACCGCGTGGTGGGCGACGGCCGGGGTGAGTGCGTGGTCCGCGCTGGTCAGCCTGGCGGTCAGCCTTCCCTCGTCCAGCGCCAGCTCGATGTCCGCCCGCGCGCCGAGGGCGGCCTCCAGCAGGGCGCGGACGGCGGCCAGGTCGACCCAGGAACCGTCGACCAGGTGCCACTCCCCGCTCCGACCGGGGGCCGGCACGCCGCCGACGCCGGGCAGGGCGTCGAGCGGCACGGGCCCGCGGGCGGCGGCGGCGAGGACGGCGAGCAGCGCCCGCGCGAACCGGTCGGTCTCGTCCGGGTCCAGCACCTGCGGGCAGCTGATCAGGGCGAAGTCGAGGCTGCCGCTGATCCGCAGGATGGTGAACATCAGCCGGACCGGCAGCGGCGGGGCGGGCACCCGGGTCAGTTCGGGGTCGGCGGCCGCGGCGGGTTGGGCGTCGGCGACGGCCGCGGGGATGGTCAGGCTCAGGTCGTTGACCACGACATGCCGGGGGAAGCGGCTGCCGCGCAGGTGGGCGCAGTCCTCGATGAGCCGCCAGACCTGTTCGGCGTCCAGGGTGCTGTGCCAGTAGGCGCTCAGCGAGGCCGCCTTGGCCCGGCCGATCAGCTGGTCGAGGTCGGCCGCCCCGGTGTCGAGCCGGATCAGGGCGTCCTGCGCCAGGGTGCCGACGTGGTCGACCAGGGCGGCGCGCTGGCGGTTCGCGGAGAGCGCCGAGAGCGCCAGCTCGGTACGGCCGGACCGGTGCGTGACGAGCGCGGCGAAGGCGGCGAGCAGGACCACGGACGGGCTCGCGCCGGTGCGGCGGCAGACGGCGGCGAGGTCCTCGGCGGCGGTGCGGGAGCGGACCAGGACGGCCGAGTGGTCGCGCGGGGGGCCGGTGATCCGCGCGTCGGCGAACACCACCTGCGGGCCGGTGGCGAGGCTGCGGGCCCAGTACCGCAGGGCGGCGGCCGACTTGCGGCGGCCCTGCGCGCTCCGTTCCGCGTCCGCGATCCGCAGCGGGGTCGGGGCGGTGACCGGCGGGAGGTCCTTGCCGGCGGCGAGGTCCAGCCAGTCCTGGATCAGCAGCACGGTGGCGGCGCCGTCGGCGCCCGCGTGGCAGATCACCGCGACCAGCCGCAGCAGTCGCTCCCCGTCGGCGACGAGGGTGACGCGCAGCCGCGGGGCGGCGGCCAGGTCGAACGGAACGGCGACGTCGGCCCGGCCCAACTCCGCTGCGAACGCGTCCAGTTGGGCGCCGTCGCGATCGCCCGCCTCGATCACGGTGACGGTGAACCGGCCTTCCGGGTGCACCACTTGGCGCTCCGGGAAGCCGTCCGCGCCGGGGCCGGCGGGGAAGGAGGTGCGCAGCGACTCGTGCCGTTCGACGAGCCGGCGCAGGGCGGTCAGCCCGGCCGACACCGAGGTGCCGTCCGGGACGGGCCAGAGCGAATCCTTGTTGATCTGCTCGGGGGCGTCGCGCCCGATGCACCGGATCATGTTGTCCTGGCCGAGCGTGAGCGGCCCCGAACCGCCGACCGAACAGCCGGCCGCACCGCCGGCCGAGTCGTCGACCGGGGCCGCGTACCGGACCTCGATCCGCCTACTGCTCTGTGTCTCGCCGTACGGGGTCACGTCGTACGCGCCTTTCGGCTCGCCGGGAAGGGTTCAGCGGGGGTGCGATCGGGACGCTACCAGCGACCTCACCTGCTGGTCCAGACCAATCGTCTACCAAACCGATGGTTCATCAATTCCTGTGCGAGGCAGGCGAGTTGGCATGAACCGAACCATGGCTACGGAAGGGTCAACGTGCTCAGCACGCCGAGCCGGCGGTCCAGGTCGGCGACCAGGACGGGGCGCCCCTGCGCCCGCCAGGCGGGCAGCTGCTCGGCGAGCTCCGCCCAGGCCCCGGTGAACGGCTGGGCGGCCGCACCGTCGGCACCGGCCAGCCCGGGGCCGAGCACGAGCGCCGGGTCGGGCCCCAGCTCGGCAGCCCGATCCCGCACCACCGTGTCCGACAGCCCGGCACCAGGTATCTGATGGATCGTCATATCAGGCCCGAGGGCCTCCTCGCAGACCAGCACCACCACACCGTGCCGCTCCGGAAGCGACACCGGCGCGGCCGGCTCGTGGTGCAGCGCGGTCTGCTCGGCGAGCACCACGACCGCCCGACGGCAGGATCCGGTGCGGTGGTAGTCGACCGCGAGGCGCAGCGCGGTGAAGGCCGCGGCGACGCCCTGGTCGCAGACCGCGAAGGCGAGCGGCGTGCCCGGACAGGACCGGCTGAGCGCCAGCGAGGACGGCGCGCCCGGTCGGACGTCCGGGGTGTCGAAGGCCAGGATCAGCAGGTCGACGGGCTCGTCCTCGGCGAGCGCCTCGCGCAGCAGGTCGGCGGCCAGCTCCTCGTAGGAGTGGCCGACGCCCTCGCGCAGCAGGTCCTCGCGCAGCGGCAGGCCGTAGGGGCGGACGAGGTCGGAGACGAACACCCGCAGGTCCGGGTGGAGCGAGGCCTCCGAGCGCCCGTCGAAGCGCCGCGCGAGCACCCGGGTGATCCGCAGGCCGTGGTCGGCCACCTGGTCAGTCCTCGGGGATGACGTGTCCGGCGACGTAGTCGGCCAGCTTGGTGACCGAGCGCAGGTCGTCCTCGGTGATCTGCTCGACGTCCACCTGGATGTCGAGCGACTCCTCCAGCTCCAGGATGAGCTCGATGGTGCCGGCCGAGGTGAGGCCGAGATCGTCGAAGAGGCAGGCGTTCTCGGGGATCTCGGGCAGTTCGCGCTTGAGGACGCGGGGCAGCAGTTCGCCGATGCCGGTGCGGATCCGCTCGCGCAGCTCGGGGTCAGTGGTCTGGACCACAGGTTCTGACATGGGTGTCCCGTCCCGTCGTACGTGGGAGAGTGGTCTGGCATGGGAAGGATGGACGAAGCCGACGCTTCGTCAGCAGCGGACCGCCATCGCGGAGAACGTGGCTCCGACACCGGCGGCGGCGATCAGGTAGTGGTCGCCGCGGCGCAGCAGCCCCCGTGTGGTGGCGGTGTGAAGATTGATGAGGCTGTCCGCAGCGAAACTGTGCCCCACCGACAGCACGTTGTCCAGCACCACCTTGTCGAGCGGATAGCCGATCCGGCGCGCTATCATCCGCCACGACGCCTGGTTGACGTTGTGCGGAAGCACCGCGGCCAGGTCGGAGAGGTCCAGACCTGCCTCGTCCAGGGCGGCCTCGATCGCCTCCACCATCACGTTCGGGTACTCGCGCTGGTAGCGGGCCAGGAGGTCCGCGTCCTCGGCCAGTCGGCCGTCGAACTCCGGACGCTGGCGCACCGCGAAGGAGAGCACCCGGTGGCGCTCGCCGTCGGCGCTCACCAGACAGGCGGCCGCGCCCTCGGCGAAGATACCGGTCTCGGGCACCACCTGGGCGTCCTTGGTGAAGGTCTTCTCGCCCGCCAGGATGAGCGCCAGCGCCCGCGGGTCGGGCTCGGCGGCGAGCAGCCGGCCGGCCAGGTCGATGGCCAGCAGGCCCACCGCGCACGCGTGGTGGGTCACCGTGAAGGCGTTGGCGTGCGCGAGGCCGCGCGGGGCGAGCAGGTCGTGCAGTGGGTTGAGCGGGTAGGGCACCGCCACCGGCATGCTGCGCGCGTGGATCACGAAGCGGACGTCCCGTTCGCGTCCGCGCAGCTCAGGCAGGTTGTCGAGGGCGGAGTCAAGCAGGTCGGGCAGCGTCCCGGACGGGTCCAGACGCAGCTGGTCCAGTCCGTGGAAGCGGCGGAAGAGTCGAAGTTGACGTGGGGTCAGGCCGATCCGCTCACCAACCGCCTCGATGGGCACGGCGTGCGGGGGGAGGTGAACGGCCACTGCCTCCAGTGCTGTCACGCGGGCTAGTATTCCGACGCCCGCCGGGTCGCACAAGTGATCTCGGGCCCCTTCACCGTCGCGTTCGTCTCCGAGGCCGCCGAATCCGCCTCCGGGGCGGGCGCGTTCACCCCCGTGCCGTCGAGCAGGTGGGAGACCCCCTTCGATGTCCGATGCCATTTCTCACACGTCGTCCGACCGTGAACCGCACCACCCCGCCGCGCCGTTGCACCCCGAGCTGGTCGCGCTGCTGGTCGCGGCCGCCGGGGCGCCCCCCGGCTGGGCCGACCGGCTGACCCCGGACGCCCGGCTGGACGGCGACCTGCTGCTCGACGAGGGCGAGCTGGCCGCGCTCGCCGGGCGCCTGCGCGAACGCTTCGGCCCGGCCGCCGACCTGGCCCGGCTGCGCGCCGGGCTGGACCTGGCCGCCTTGGAAGCGCTGACCGTCGCCGACCTGCAGAAACTGATCCCCGAGGAGGGTGCACGATGACCCGGTTCCTGCTGGTGATGCCCCCGTTGACCGGGCACGTCAATCCCGCGGCGGGCATCGCCGCCGAGTTGACCGCGCGCGGACACGACGTCGCATGGACCGGCACCGAGTCGGTGCTGCGCCCGCTGCTCGGCCCCCAGGCCCAGGTGCTCGGCACCGGCACCCGGGCGTTCCGGGCGCAGGGCGGGCACGGGCTCGCCGCGCTGCGTTCGCTCTGGGAGGGCTTCATCGTCCCGTACGCGCGGTTCACCGCGAAGCCGCTGGACGCGATCGTGCGGGAGTTCCGGCCGGACGTCCTGCTCGTCGACCAGCACACCCCGGCGGGCGCGCTGGCCGCCCACCGGCACGGCCTGCCATGGGCGAGCTTCGCGCCGGGGGCGATGGAACTGGGCCGGCCGTACCGGGCATTGCCGCAGGTGGAGGCCTGGATGACCGGCCTGTTGCGCGGGTTGTGGGAGCGCGCCCGGCTGCCCGCGCAGGAGTACGTGGACCCGCGCTTCTCGCCCGCCCTGGTGCTGGCGACCACCGGCCCCGCGCTGACCGGTGACGACGCGCCGCCCCCGCACCACGCGCTGGTCGGGCCGGTCCAGTCCGCCCGGCCGGCCGATCCGGACTTCCCGTGGGAGCGGCTGCTGCCCGGGCGCCGACGGGTGCTGGTCACCATGGGCACGCTGGCCGGCGAGCTGGGCGCGGACTTCCACGCGCGGGCCGCCCGGGCGCTGGAGCTGTGCGGCGACGACGTGCAGCCGGTGTTCGCCGCCCCGCGCGAGCTGCTGCCCGAACTGCCGCCGCAGGCCGTCGCGGTGGACCGGGCGCCGGTGCTGGAGCTGATGGCGCGCGGCGCGCTGGACGCGGTGCTGTGCCACGGCGGGATGAACACCGTCGGCGAGGCCCTGACGCACGGCCTGCCGCTGGTCACCGCACCGATCCGGCACGACCAGCCGTTCGTCGCGGCGCAGGTGGCGGCGGCCGGGGCGGGGCTGCGGGTGCCGTTCGCCCGGGTGACGCCGGAGCGGCTGGCGCAGGCCTTGCGGGCCGTCCTGGACACGGCCGACTACCGGCACAACGCGGTTCGGGTCGGCGAGGCGCTGCGCTCGGGCGGCGGGGCGGCCGCGGCCGCGGACCGGCTGGAGGCCCTGTCGGCCCGAGCCGGGCGGGACTTCCGGCAGCCGCTACCGGGGGCCCTGTAGCAGACCGGAAGATCAACGTCCATTGGTCTAGGCCATTGTCACCGGGCCGGGGTTCGTCCTAGGGTGGCGCCCAGCACCGCCTTCGCAGGTGCCGAGCACCGCCTTCCCAGGTGCCGTGGCAGCCCATCCCCGCACGGGAGTTCCGGTTGATCGAGACCACGGGACTGCGCAAGTCCTATCGCAAGAAGACCTCCCGCAAGAGCGGCGAGAACCCCACCGTCGACGCTGTGCGCGGCATCGACCTGTCCGTCGACGCGGGCGAGATCTACGGTTTCCTCGGGCCCAACGGTGCCGGGAAGACCACCACCCTGCGCATGCTGGCCACCCTGATCCGCCCGGACGGCGGTCAGGCCAGCATCGCCGGGGCCGACCTCTTCACCGACCCGGCCGGTGTACGCCGCCGGATCGGCTACGTCGCCCAGGGCGGCGGCACCACCGACACCGTCAGCGCCCGCGAGGAGCTGGTGCTCCAGGCCCGGATGTACGGCGCCGCCAAGGCGCAGGCCGTCCAGGCCGCCGAGGGCGCGCTCAAGGCCTTCGACCTGGCCGAATTCGGCGACCGCCCGTGCGCCACCTACTCCGGCGGCCAGCGCCGCCGGGTGGACATCGCGCTCGGCGTCATCCACGAGCCCCGGGTGCTGTTCCTGGACGAGCCCACGGTCGGGCTGGACCCGGCCAGCCGGGCGTACGTGTGGGAGGAGATCCGCCGGCTGCGCACCGAGGGCATGACCGTCGTCGTCACCACGCACTACCTCGACGAGGCCGACGCCCTGTGCGACCGGGTCGCGATCGTCGACCACGGCCAGGTGGTGGCCGAGGGCACGCCCGAGGTGCTCAAGCGCGAGATCTCCGGCGACGTCGTGCTGCTCGGACTGGAGCCCGGAGAGGGCGTCGCCGAGCGGGCCGCCGAGGTGCTGCGCCCGCAGCCCTACCTGCACCGGCTGGAGTTCAGCGGGGAGGACGGACTGCGGCTCTACCTGGAGGACGGCGCGGCGGCCATCCCGCAGCTGCTGCGCGCGCTGGACGGGGCGGGCGTGACGCCCGGCACCGTCCAGCTCCAACGCCCCAGCCTGGACGACGTGTTCCTGGCCCGCACCGGCCGTTCGCTCCAGCAGTCCTGATCCGCCCATTCCTGGGGAGACCATGAAGCTCGCCCGCGACACCTGGCTGGTCTTCCAGCGCCAGGTGCTGCTGATGATCCGCACCCCGATCTGGATCGCCGTCGGGATCATCCAGCCCGTGCTCTACCTGCTGCTGTTCGCCCCGCTGCTGAAGAAGGTGCTCGTCCCCGGCGGTGCCGGCAGCTACGCCGACACCTACCAGATGTACGTGCCGGGCCTGTTGGCGGTGCTGTGCATCTTCGGCGGGCTGTTCACCGGCTTCAGCCTGCTCGGCGAGCTGAAGGCCGGCATCATCGAGCGCGCCCGGGTGACGCCGGTGAGCCGGCTGGCGCTGCTGCTCGGGCGGGCGCTGCGGGAGATGGTGGCGCTGCTGGTGCAGGCCGTCCTGATCACCCTGATCGCGCTGCCGTTCGGGCTGCGGGTGAGCCCGCTGAACCTGCTGCTCGCCTACCTGCTGCTCGGGCTGCTGGCGCTGATGACCTCGGCGATCTCCTACGGCATCGCGCTGATGGTGCCGACGGACGCGGCGATGGCACCGGTGGTGAACACCATCGCGCAGCCGATCGCACTGCTCTCGGGGGTGCTGCTGCCGCTCACCCTGGCGCCGCACTGGCTGCAGCAGACCGCCAAGTGGAACCCCTTCTACTGGGCGGTGGAGGGCATGCGCGCGCTGTTCTCCGGCCACCTCGGGGACAGTGCGGTGTGGCAGGGCCTGCTGGTCGTCGTGGTGATGACCGTGCTGTCGGTGTACTGGTCGGCCCGATTGTTCTCCACCCGGGTGCGCTGAGACACAGCGCACGAGGATGGGACACATGCACGAGGAGGGGCCCGGCTCGCGAGCCGGGCCCCTCCTGCTGTGGCGAGCGTCGCTCAGGAAGCGATCGCTCAGGAGGCGATGAACGCCGCCAACTTGGCCACACCGTCGATGATCTGAGCCTGCGTCAGTGAACTGATCGAGAGCCGTAGGCGGTGCTCCCCGCCGCCCGCCGGGTAGAACGGCGCCATCGGCGTCCACAGCACCCCGTAGCCGCGGGCGCAGCGTTCCATCGCCGCGTCGTCGGCGGCGAACGGGACGGTCAGCACGGCGAAGAAGCCGCCCTCGGGCCGGTTCCAGGACACGCCCAGACGGCGCCGCTCGGAGGCCGGGAAGTGCCGGTCCAGCTCCCGCAGCAGGGTGTCCATGCCGGCCGCGTAGTGGGCCGTGGCGGCGGCGTTGGCGGCGCGCAGCCGGCAGTCGTGGCGCAGCAGCATGCCGCCGATGACGGCCTGGCTGAGCGCGGGCGTGTTGACCGTCGTCATGCTCTTCAGCTTGGCCAGTTCGTCCGCCAGCAGGGTGCGCCGCCCGCCGGGGCCGGCCACCTCCTGGTCGGCCACGACGTAGCCGAGGCGGGCGCCGGGGAAGCAGGTCTTGGCGAAGGAGCCCAGGTAGACCACCTGGCGGCGGCGGTCGAGCGCCTTGAGCGTCGGCCGCTCCCCCGGGTCGCGGGCGAAGAAGCCGTACGGGTTGTCCTCGATGACGAGCAGGCCCTCCTCGGCGGCCGTCTCCAGCAGCCGGGTGCGGGCCGCGACGGGCATGCTGGTGCCCGAGGGGTTGGCGAAGTCCGGGACGACGTAGAGGGCGCGCGGGCGGCGGCCCTCGGCCCGCGCCGCCCGGGCGGCGGCGCGCACGGCCTCCGGGTCGGGGCCGCCGGCCGGGCCCTCGGGGACGGGCAGGGTGGTCAGGTCGAGCAGCCGGGCGGCGCCGGTGACGCCGACGTAGCAGGGCGAGCTGACCAGCAGGACGTCGTCCGGGCCGGCGCACAGGGCGCGCAGGGTGAGCAGCATGCCCTCCTGGGCGCCGACCGTCAGCACCAGGGCCTCGGGGGCCACCGCCAGGCCCTCGTCGTTGGCGAGGGTGCGGGCGACCAGGTCGGCGATGATCCCCTTGGTGGGGCCGTACTGGAACAGCGCGGTGCGCACGGCGTCCCGGTCGAGGCCGCGGGCCGCCAGGTGGGCGAGGTAGGTGTCCAGGTAGGCGGGGACGTCCTCGGGTTCGAAGAAGCCCTCGTAGGGGCGGCCGGGGGCGAAGGAGACGGCGTCGGGGTAGCGGGTGGTGACCTCGTTGAGGAAGGTCATCGCGTCCAGCAGCGGGTCGGCCAGGCTGGCGTGCAGGTCGGCCAGGGGCAGGGGCTCGGGCGCGCTCACCGCAGGGCCTCGCGCAGCCGCTCGGCGGCGTAGCGCTGGGCGTCGGCGGCCGCGTCCAGGGTGCCGGTCATGGCGAAGAAACCGTGCGGCATGCCGTCGTAGCGGCGGCTCTCCACCGGTACCCCGGCCGCGCGCAGCGCCTCGGCGTACTGCTCGCCCTCGTCGCGCAGCGGGTCGTACTCGGCGGTGATGACGGTCGCGGGCGGCAGTCCGGCCAGGCCGGGGGCGCGCAGCGGGGAGGCGTGCGGGTGGGCGCCGTCGGCGGGGTCGGCCAGGTAGTGGCCCCAGTACCAGTCCACCGAGCGGCGGTTGAAGAGCATCGGGTCGTCGTGCTCGCGCAGCGAGGGGGTGTCGGCGGCGTGGTCGGTGTTGGGGTAGACGAGCAGCTGGTGGCGCAGGGCCGGGCCGTTCTCGTCGCGGGCGATCAGGGTGAGGGCGGCGGTGAGGTTGCCGCCGGCGCTGTCGCCGCCGACGGCGAGCCGGCCCGGGTCGACGCCGAGTTCGCCGGCGTGTGCGGCGAGCCAGTACAGCGCGGCGCGGCAGTCCTGGACGGCCGCGGGGAAGGGGTGTTCGGGGGCGAGCCGGTAGCCGACGGAGACGGTGACGCAGCCGGCCGCGTTGGTCAGCCGGCGGCAGATCGCGTCGCTGGTGTCGGGCGAGCCGAGGGCCCACCCACCGCCGAACAGATAGAGCAGGGCAGGAAGTTGACGGCCGGGCGGCTCGGGACGGTAGAGCCGTAGGGCGAGTTCGCCGCCCGGTCCGGGGATGCGGTGCTCCTCGACGGCGGCGACCGGCTCGGGGCTCCCGGCCGCGGCGCGGATGTCGGCGAGGTCGGCGGCGCGGGCCTCGGCCAGCGTGAGGGTGTAGAGCGGCGGCGCACCGCTGCTCGCGCGCCGGGCGCGCAGCGCCTCGGCCTGGGGGTGCAGGGGCATGGGGTGGTCCCGTTCGGTACAGATCCGGTGCGGAGGCGTCGGCGGGGGCCCAGGGTCCAGGGGGCTATGAGCCCAAGGACCCGAGGGCCTGGCGAGCCTATGGGTCTACGGGCCTAACGGTCGGCTTCGACGTAGACGGTCTCGTCGGTGCGGAACGCGGTGTCGAGGTCGGCGACGTCGGGGCGGGCACCCTGGCGGTAGGCGCAGTGGCGGATCCGCTCCGGTTCGAAGCCGGCGAGGGCGAGGACGTGGCGCAGCTCGTCCAGGTCGTAGATCCACTGGTGCCCGTAGTAACGGAAGATCTGGTTGACCAGGAAGGCCGGGCGGGCGGGCATCGGCGGGCCGAAGCCGAGGGTGGTGAGGCGGCGGCGGTGCTTGGCGAGGAAGCCGTCCCCGTTGGCGTAGCCGGCCAGGTAGCGGGCGAGGTCCGGGGTGGTGAGGCGCAGCACGCCGCCGGGGCGCAGGACGCGGCGGGCCTCGCGCAGCCAGCCGACCGCGACCGGCATGGTGACGTGCTCGATCAGGTGCTCGGCGTAGACCCAGTCGACGCTGGCGTCGGCGAACGGCAGCGGCCGGCCGATGTCGAGCTGGGTGAACCAGCGGTCGCCGTCGATCCGGTAGAGGGTGCCGGGTTCGGTGGCGGCGCCGGGGCTGCGCAGGGCGGTGAGGTCGCTGCCGAGCCCTTCCGGGTGGGCGGTCCGGAAGGCGGCGAACTCGATCCCGGTGAGTCCGAGTTCGCGGAATCCGGCGTGGTCGCGGGGCAGCCCGCCGGGGTGCGCTTCGAGCGTGTCGCAGGTGGCGACCTGCTCGCTGAAGGCGTCCAGGCGGGTGGCGAGGCCGTCGGGGTCGTCCCAGTCCCAGCCGGGGAAGGGGTCGTTGCGTTCGGTCTCGGGGGTCGGTTCGGTCATCTGCTGTTCTCCATCCAGTAAGGACAACGTGGTGCAGGCGGTGCGCGGTTCAGCGGGCCGGGCAGGGCCAGGGGGCGAGGGCCGTGCGGTCCAGGTCGGCGAGCCGGGGGCGGCCCAACAGGGCCATGGTGTGCTCCAGTTCCTCGCGCAGCAGGTCGAGGACGCGGTGCACGCCGGCCTCCCCCTCGGTGGCGAGGCCCCAGAGCACCGGACGGCCGACCAGGACGGCGCGGGCGCCGAGGGCGAGCGCGACGGCGATGTCGGCGCCGGTGCGCACCCCGCCGTCGAGCAGCACCGGCAGGTCGGCGGGTACGGCGTCGACGACCTCGGGCAGTGCGGCCAGGGAGGGCAGTGCGCCGTCGAGTTGCCGCCCGCCGTGGTTGGAGACCACGACGGCGTCGGCGCCGTGCTCGGCGGCGAGCCGGGCGTCCTCGGCGGTCAGGATGCCCTTGAGGACCAGCGGCAGCCGGGTGCGGGCGCGCAGCCAGTCGAGGTCGGCCCAGGTCAGGGTGGGGTCGAACTGTTCGCGGGCGTGCTCGGCGATGCCCGAACCGCCGTCCGTCACGCGGTGGCTGGCGGACATCAGGTCCTGGTCCAGGTTGACGGCGCGGACGGCGGGCGGGATCGCGAAGCCGTTGCGCAGGTCGCGCAGGCGGCGGCCGATCCTGGGGGCGTCCACGGTCAGGACGAGCGCGGAGTAGCCGGCCGCCTCGGCGCGTTCGACCAGGGCGGCGAGCGCGGCGCGTTCGCGCAGCCAGTACAGCTGGAGCCAGAGCGGGCCGGTGGCGGCGGCCGCGATCTCCTCCAGGGTGCGGCTGGCGAACATGCCGGCGACCAGCAGGGCCCCGGCGCGGCCGGCGGCGCGCGCGGTGGCGGTCTCGCCCTCCGGGTCGACCAGCCGGTGGTAGGCCATCGGGGCGATGCCGACCGGCAGGCCGAGCGGCGCGCCGAGCAGCGTGCGCCCGGGCGAGCAGTCGGAGACGTCGACCATCGTGCGCGGGCGCAGTGCATAGCGCGCGAACATTTCCCGGTTCGCCGCCACGGTGCGTTCCGTGCCGCTGCCACCCTCGATGAAGTCCCATATTTCCGGGGAAAGTTGCGCGCGCGCGGCGTGCTCCATCCCGGCCAGCGTGAGTTCTCCCACGGGCGTCCTCGATTCCGGGCGGCCACGCGTGGACCAGCCCCGGTTCGGCAGCGTAGGAGCAACAACCGCATTGGTATAGACCTTGATTTGACCAAACGTCTGTGCAATCGTCTGGCAACGGAATTGACCGTTTTGGTTGTGAACGGCGTTCATGTCAAATCCCCTCACTTGTGTGGAGCGGTGTTGACCGGCATTTCCCCCTCTTCACTTCCGCCTTCCTCGCCGCCGCACGCCGACGCCCCGGACGCCTGGGTCGACCGGCTGTTGCTGGCCGGTCCCGGAGGCGAGGAGTGCCTGCATCTCGGCGGACCACTCGACCGGGACGCCCTGCGCGCCCTGGTCGACGAACAGGCCGCGCACCTCGCCGCGGCCGGACTCGGCCCCGGCGGCACCGCCGCGCTACGACTGCCGCCCTCGGTGGCGTTCGTCACGGTGCTGCTGGCGTGCTGGCGGCTCGGTGCCCAAGTGGCCCTGCTCGACCACCGCTTGACCGACCACGAGGTCGACGCGGCGGTGGCGCGGCTGGCCCCGCAGGTCCTGGTAGGCTCCGCCCACCGGCCCGCGGCCGCTCTGCGCGGCTTCTCCGAGGTCGAGCCGGTGGCCGTCCGACTGCCGGACGGGCTCCCGGCCCGCACCGGGCACGCGCTGATCCAGCTCAGCTCCGGATCCACCGGCCCGGCCAAGGTCATCGCCCGCACGGCCGCCGACCTGCTCCGCGAACTCGACTGCTACCACAGGCTGGTGGAGTTCCCCGGCGAGGGCGAGCGGGTCGTCCTGCTGTCCTCCGTGGTGCACGTGCTCGGCCTGGTCGGCGGACTGCTCAACAGTCTGCACGCGCGGGTCGCGCTCGCCGTGCCCGAGCGGATGACGGCGGCGGGCATCCTCGCCGCGGTCGCCGCCGGCGACCGGCCGACCACCGTCATCGGGGTGCCCTTCCACGCCGAACTGCTGGCCGGCGCCGTCAATCCCCCGGCGCTGCCGGGGCTGCGGCGGATGATCGTGGCCGGCGAACTGGTCCGCCCGGGCCTGCCCGCGCTGTTCGCCGACCGCTACGGCGTCCCGCTCGGCACCATGTACGGGATGACCGAGACCGGGGTCATCGCCACCGACCTGTCCGGCGCGCTCCACCCGGCCAAGCAGCCCGTCCACGGGATGCGGCTGCGGCTGGTCGCGGGCGAGCTGCGGATCGGCACGGAGGCCTCGCCCTACCCGGGGCTGGACGACCCGACCCGCTGGTCGGACGGCTGGCTGCACACCCGCGACGCGGCCGAACTCGACCCGGCCACCGGCCTGGTCACCGTCCTCGGCCGGCTGGACTCACAGGTCTCGATCGGCGGCCTCAAGGTCGACCTCACCGAGATCGAGCAGACGCTCACCGCGCTGCCCGAGGTCCGCGAGGCCGTCGTGGTCTTCGAGGACGGCGCGATCGAGGCCTACCTCGCCACCGAACCCGACGCCGACCTCGCCCTCGTCCAGGACGGGCTGGCCCGCCGGCTCGCCGCCTACAAGCGGCCGCGACGGCTCGCCCTGCTGCCCCGACTCCCCCGTACCGCCACCGGAAAACTCCTGCGCGACCCGGCCGCCCTGCGCAGCACCGCCACGGCCGCCGCGCTCTGATCCACCGCACGCACCCCGACAAGGAGCCACACCATGCAGGACCGCGTCCGCGAGTTCGTCCTCGCCTCGCTCACCGAGATGCAGTACGACGTCTCCGAGGTCACCGGGGACACCGACCTCGGCCCGGCCGGGCTGGACCTCGAATCGCTCGCGCTGGCCGAGCTGTCGGTGCAGGTCGAGGACGAGTTCGGGATCAAGTTCGACCTCGACGAGATGGAGACCACCGCGCTGATGACGCTCGACGAGTTCACCGCCGACGTCGTCAAGCGGATCGACGCCAGCGCAGCCACTGCCACCGCCACCGCCGGCAGCCCGGCGTGAGCGGCTCCGCCCTCCCCGACCGGGCCGAGGTCCGCGCGATGCTGGCGGCGTTCGGGCAGCGCGCCGCCGACACCGTGCCCGATGACCTCGGATCGCTCGAACTCACGTGGCTCATAGCCGAGTTCGAACAGCGCTACGACATCCAGGTGGACCTCGACGACGACCGCTTCGGCGCCGTCCGGACGGTCGACGACGCCACCGAACTGCTGCGCGCGGCCGTCCTGGCCGAACGTGTGGGCGCCCGGCCATGACCACCGGCGCGCCCTCCGCGCACCGGCCGCGCGGCCGGCCGGTGGTCACCGGGCTCGGCGTGCTCAGCGCCGCCGGGCGCGGACTCGGCCCGCTGACCGAGGCCGCCGCCCACGGCAAGACCGCCTTCGGCCCGGTCACCCGCTTCGACGTGAGCGCCCGCCGCACCACCCGGGCCGCCCTGCTGCCCGACGACGTGCCGCTCGCGCACACCTTCCCGCTGGCCCGCGCGGTGCTCGACGCCGTCGGCCAGGCCTGCCGCCAGGCCGGACTGACCGCCGCCGACGGCGCGGACACGCCCGTCCTGCTCGCCCTGCACAGCGACGAACGGACCAGGGGCACCGCCGACGCGGTGGCCGCCGGCGTCCGCGCCGCCTGGGGCACCGCGGGCGTCACCCGGGTGTACACCGGCGCCTGCGTGGCAGCCGCGACCGCCGTCGCGGACGCCGCGGCGCTGGTCGCCACCGGGCGGCACGAGCGGGTCCTGGTCGCGGCCGGGCACCTGGTCGAGCCGGGCGTCTTCGCCGTCTTCGACGCCGGCCGCGCGCTGGCCCGGGACGGCGAGCTGCGCCCGTTCAGCACCGGCCGCACGGGCACCCTGCTCGGCGACGCGGCCGCCGCCGTGCTGGTCGAGGCCGCCCCGGCCGCCGAACGGCGCGGCGCCGCCGCCCTCGCCCGGCTGGCCGGCTGGGGCCGGGCCGGGGACGCCCACCACGTGTGCCGCCCCGAACCGGACGGCGCCGGAGTCGCCCGGGCCGTCGAGGCCGCGCTCACCCGCGCCGACGTCGCCCCGGCCGAGGTCGGCTACGTCAACGCCAACGGCACCGGCTCCACCCTCGCCGACCAGGCCGAGGCGAGCGCGCTGCGCCGGGTCTTCGGCGCGCACACCGCCGAACTCCCGGTCAGCTCCAGCAAATCCGTCCACGGGCACGCCCTGGAAGCCTCCGCCCTGCTCGAACTCGCCGTCACCATCGGCGCGTTGGGCACCGGACTGCTCCCGGTCAACGCCGGCTGGCTCGGCCCGGACCCGGACGTCGGCCTGGACCTCGTCCTGGACGGCCCCCGCGCCGCCCGCCCCCGCTACGCGCTCAGCCTCAACTCCGCCTTCGGCGGCGCCAACACCGCCCTGCTGGTGGCCCCCGCATGACCGGCCACCGGCCCCCGCCCGCCGTCCGCCGCCCGACGGCGCCGACCCCGTACCCCGGCACCCACACCATGACCAGCGACGCCACAGACTTCGACGCCACAGAGCCCGACGCCACGAACGTCGGCGCCGCACCCGCCCCGGCCGCCGCCCGGCTGCGGGTCCTCGCCGAGGCCCGCCGACCCGACCCCGGCTCGGCCGACCCCGACCTGGCCGGCCCGCCGCCACCGCTGCCCGGCTTCGCCGCCTCCGGCTTCAACCCGCTGGTCGCCGACACCGCCGACCGCTGCCTGCGCGCCCACCACGGCGCCCCGCCCGCCCCCGGGCGGACCGCACTGCTGCTGGCCAGCGCCGGCGGCGACCGCGCTACCGCGCGGGCCATCGACCGGAGCGCCGAACCCGGACGGCGCCCCGCACCCCTGCTGTTCTTCCAGTCCAACCCCAACGCCGTCCTCGGGCACATCGCCGCCCGCTGGGGCCTGACCGGCCCCGTCGTGGCGATCAGCCCGGCCCACGCCGTCCCCGGGCAGGTGCCCGCGGACGCGCTCGACCTCGCGGCGCTGCTCCTCGCGGACGGCGACGCCGACCGGGTGCTGGTCATCGCCGCCGAACCGGGCGACGACGAACCGGGCGAGGCCGCCGGACACGCGGTGGCCGTCCTGGTCACCGGCTGACGTCCCGGTCACCGTCTCAGTCACCTCCTCAGTCACCGGCTGAACCGTCCGGCCAGCGCCGGCCGTACCCACGGACGAGGCCCGACGACTGAAGCAGCCGCACCCGGCAGACCAGCACCCGGCCCCGTCACCCACCCAGGCCCCGTCGCACCCGCCGACAGCCCACCGAGCACTCGCCGACACCCGTCGCCGCCCGCGCGGCCGTCCGACCCACGCCAACCGATCAGCCGCCCGGGCCGTCTCCGGCCCCGAGGGAGGGATCCACCCCGTGACCATCCGCAGTGTCCGCAGCCTGATCGCGGACGACCCCGACGTGGGCGCCGGCAACGTCCTGACCGCCCGGCTCGCACTCGGCCTCGGCCTCGACGAACCGCTGCTGACCTTCGACACCCCGGTGGACGACCACCCCGCCTGGCAGCCGCTCACCCTGCGCGAGCTCGACCGCGCCGTCCGGGCCCGCGCCGCCGCCCTGCACGCCCTCGGCATCACCCGGCGCGACCCGGTGGTGGTCTTCGCCAGCGACGCCGCCGACCACGTGCTCGCCTTCCTCGCCCTGACCCGGCTCGGCGCCATCCCCGCGCTGCTCAACCCCAACGTGGACGGCGAGCGGGCCGCCCGCTACATCGCCCGCCTCGGCGCCGTCGGCGTCCTCGCCGACCCGGCCCACCTGGCCGCGCTGGCCGGCCACGACCCCGGCGCGCCGCTGCTGCCCGAGATCTCCACCCTCGGCACAGGCGACCCGGATGCCGCCCCCGAGCCGTACCGGCACTGGTCCGGCGACCCGGTGGCGATCACCCACTCCTCCGGCACCACCGGAATGCCCAAGGCCGTCGTCCACTCGCACGCGAGCCTGTACGCGGCGATCCGCCACCGGCTGCGGCTGCCCCGCCCGCAGGGCCAGGACCGGATGCTCAGCGCACTGCCCGCGCCGCACGCCGCCACCCTGATCGCGCTCAACCTGGCGCTCAGCTCGCACACCGAACTCGCCGTGCTGTCACGGCAGTCCGGCGCCGGGGTGCTGGACGCGATCGAGCAGTGGCGGCCCACCGGGGTGATCGGCTTCGCCGCCACCTGGGCCGAACTCGCCCACCACGACCTCGCCGCCCGGGACCTCGCCACCGTCGCCCTGTGGTGGAACACCGGCGACTGCGCGCACGAGGTGCACATCCGCCGCCTGATCGCCGTCGGCAGCCGGGAGTCCGTCACCCGCGCGGGCCGCACCCGGACGCCGGGCTCGCTGTTCGTCGACGGCCTGGGCTCCACCGAGATGGGCCACTCGCACTTCTTCATCACCCACGGCCCCGGCACCGAGCGCTACGGGCGCTGCGTCGGGCGCCCGCACGCCTTCGTCGACTGCGAGGTGGTCGGCCCGGACGGCGAGCCGCTCGGCCCCGGCGAGGTCGGCGAACTCGCCACCTCCTCACCGACCCTGGCACTCGGCTACTGGAACGACTCGGCCACCACCTTCCGCACCCGGATCCGCGGCCGCTTCCTCACCGGCGACCTGATGTACCGGGACGAGGAGGGCTACTACTACCACGTCGACCGGGCCGTCGACTCGGTCGAACTCGGCGACGGCAAGCGGCTGTTCACCGCCATGTCGGAGGAGCGGGTGCTGGCCGCCCGCCCGGACGTGGCGGACTGCACGGTGGTCGCCGTGCGGGACGGCGAGCGCGTGGTCACCGACGTGCTGCTGATCCTCACCGCCGACGCCGACCCGACCGCCGACCGGACCAAGGACGTCATCGCCGCCCTGGACGAGGCCGCCGCCGCGACCGTGCGCCAGGTGCTGGTCGTCTCCGGGGACGACATCCCGCTCGGCCCCACCGGCAAGGTCCGCAAGGTGCTGCTGCGCCAGCGCTACCTCGACGCCGCGGCCGGTGCCCGATGACCCGCCGCGAGGGCGCCGTCGTCACCGGCCTCGGCCTGGTCTCGCCGCTCGGCCGCAAGCCCGCCGAGGTGTTCGACGCGCTCAACGCCGGGCGCTCCGGACTGACCGCCGTCCCCGAGGGCCACGCCGCGCACGGCTGGCTGCCCGCCGCCGGGATCGCCCCCGCCGTGGACGGCCGCGAGGTGCTGCCGCCCACCGAGACCCGCTGCGTGGACCGATTCGTGCTGCTCGCCCTGGCCGCCGCCGACGACGCGCTCGCCGACGCCGGCCTGGTCGTCGGCCGGGACGCCGACCCGCACCGCACCGCCGTGGTGCTGGCCACCGGCGGCGGTGGACTGGAGACCTTCGAGCAGCAGTCGCACCGCCGGCTGGAACGCGGCCGCCCCGGCGTCAGCCCGTACCTGCTGCCGGGCATGCTCTCCAACATGGCCACCGCCCGGATCGCCATCAAACACGGGATCCGCGGCTACAGTTCGGCCGTGGTGACGGCCTGCGCGGCCGGCGCCCAGGCCGTCGCCGAGGGGCTGCGGCTGATCCGCTCCGGCGACGCGGACGTGGTGGTGTGCGGCGGCACCGAGTCCTCGCTGCACCCGACCATCGCCGCCGCCTTCACCAACGCCCGTGCGCTCGCCCAGGGTTGGGACGATCCGGAGCAGGCCAGCAGGCCCTTCGACACCCGCCGCAACGGCTTCGTGCTCGGCGAGGGCAGCGCCGTCCTCGTCCTGGAACGTGCCGACCACGCCGACGCCCGCGGCGCCGCCGGGTACGCGGACGTCATCGGCTGGGGCGCCTCCACCGACGCCCACCACCCGACCATGCCCCGCCCCGACGGCTCCGGCGCCGCCGACGCGATGCGCTCCGCGCTCGCCAACGCGGGCCTGGCACCGGGCGACATCGACTACGTGAACGCCCACGGCACCGGCACCAAGCTCGGCGACGTGGCCGAGACCGCCGCCCTGCATGCCGTCTTCGGCGCGCACCCGCCCGCGGTCAGCTCCACCAAGGGCGCCACCGGCCATCTCCTCGGCGCCGCAGGCGCGTTGGAGGCGGTGGTGACCGCCCTGGCGGTGGCGAGGGGGACGCTGCCGCCGACACTCAACCTGACCGACCCCGACCCGGCCTGCGACCTGGACCACATCCGGGGCGGGGCCCGGTCCGCACCGGTGCGCGCCGCGCTGAGCAACGCCTTCGCCTTCGGCGGCCACAACCTCAGCCTGATCCTCGGCCCGGCGTCCACCCGGGCCGCCAAGTAGCGCGCCGATCCACGCCCTTCCATCCCTCCGGGGGAGATCCCGTTGTCCATCCAGTCCATCACCCACGTCGAGTTCCACTGCGCGGACGCCGACAAGACCGCGGCCGGGCTCTGCGCCGACTTCGACTTCACCGCCGACGCCCCGGCGACCGCACCGGACGGCGCCCGCACCATCCGGCTGCGCCAGGGCTCGATCCGGATGCACCTGGCCTCCGCCGCCGACCCCGACCACCCGGTGGCCGGCTTCGTCGCCCGGCACGGGGACGGCGTCGCCGCCCTCGCCCTCGCCTGCACCGACCCGCAGGCCGCGCTGGAGCGCGCCGAGCGGCACGGCGCCCGCGTGCTGGACCGGGCCGGCGGGCTGATCGCCGGCTTCGGCGACACCGCCCTGCGGTTCGTGCCGCTGCCCACGGCCGAACCCGCCGACGAGCCGGGCCTGCTGGACGCCCTGGACCACGTCGCGATCTGCGTCCCGGCCGGCGAACTCGCCGACGCCGTACGGTTCTGCGAGGCCGCGCTCGGCTTCCACCGGATCTTCGGCGAGTACATCGAGGTCGGCCAGCAGGCCATGGACTCCAGCGTGGTGCAGAGCGCCTCCGGCGAGGTCACCTTCACCCTGATCGAGCCGGACACCACCCGGCGGCCCGGCCAGATCGACGAGTTCCTGGCCTCCCACGACGGCGCCGGAGTGCAGCACCTGGCCTTCCGCACCGGCGACATCGCCACCGCCGTCCGGACCGCCCGGGCCAACGGCGTGGAGTTCCTGAGCACCCCGGGCGCCTACTTCGACGCCCTGGCCGAGCGGTTCGGCGAGACGGCCATCCCGGTGGAGACCCTGCGCGACCTGCACGTGCTCGTCGACCAGGACCACGGCGGCCAGCTGTTCCAGATCTTCGTCCGCTCCACCCACCCGCGGCGGACGTACTTCCTGGAGCTGATCGAGCGCCAGGGCGCCGGCACC
Source organism: Kitasatospora sp. NPDC058243 (assembly GCF_042882025.1). Lineage (NCBI taxonomy): Bacteria > Bacillati > Actinomycetota > Actinomycetes > Kitasatosporales > Streptomycetaceae > Kitasatospora > Kitasatospora sp. NPDC058243. The sequence continues at coordinate 17,849 of NZ_JBHVWW010000006.1, read as the reverse complement.
TTCGGCACCGCGAACATCAAGGCCCTGTACGAGGCCGTCGAGCGGCAGAGCTCCGACGCCGCCGTCTGACCGCCGCCCACACCTCAAGAAGGGGCACACCCCATGACCACCGCCGTCGAGTTCCGCCTCAGCGAGGCCGAACACGCCCTGCTGCCCACGCCCGAGGAGGTGGCCCACTACCGCGAGCACGGCTGGTACCTGTCCCGGAAGCTGTTCAGCGACGAGGAACTGGACACCCTCCAGGCCGCCACCGAGCTCTACTACGGCGGCCACCGCGACCGCGAACTGCCCGCCCGCCCGCCGCGCCTGGCCGCCTGGGAGCCCTCGCAGGGCCCGATCCAGCGGCACAACGACTACGTGCACTACGAGAGCGACGCCATCGGCGCGATCCTGCGCAAGCCGCTGATCGGCGCGGTCGCCGCCCTGCTGGCCGGCGCCGAGGAGATCCGGGTGTTCCAGGCGACCCTGATCTACAAGCCGCCGGTGCCCGGGGAGCCGAGCAACCAGGTGCCCTGGCACTTCGACAAGCACTACTGGCAGACCTCCACCTCGGAGGAGATGCTCACCGCGTTCATCCCGTTCCACGACTGCCGCGAGGAGAACGGCACCATCACCATGGTGGACGGCAGCCACCGTTGGCGGGAGCTGGACTCCGGCGAGGACTCCACCCGCCACTTCGCCGACCGCAACCGCACCGAACTCGACGACATCCTGGCCGCCAACGCCGCCCACAACGGGCAGCAGGTGCGCACCGTCCCGATGCACATCCCGCGCGGCCACATGTCCTTCCACCACTGCCGCACCTACCACGGCAGCGGCCCCAACCTGGCCTCCTTCCCGCGCCGGGCCGTCTCGCTGCACCTTCAGGACGGCGCGAACGAGTACCGCCACCACACCCGGGCGGACGGCGGCCCGGTGGTGTACAACCACGACGCGCTGGTGCGCCGTACCGCCGACGGCCGGCCCGACTACGCCGACCCGCAGTTCTGCCCGACCATCTGGCGAGGGGCCCGGTGACGGCTCCCCCGGCGACCGTGCCCCCCGGCACCGCGGCTCCCGGTGCCGCGGCTCCCGGCACCGCGCCGCTGGACACGCCGGCCGAGCGCTACCGGATGCTGCGGCTGATCCGCGGCTTCGAGGAGCTGGCGCTCGGCCTGGTGAAGGCCGGCGCGATCCCCGGCGGCATCCACCCGTACATCGGCCAGGAGGCCGTCGCGGTCGGCGTCTGCTCGGCGCTCGGCCCCGCCGACCGGCTCACCAGCACCCACCGCGGCCACGGCCACGTACTCGCCCGGGGCGCCGCACCGCACCGGCTGCTCGCCGAACTCGCCGGCCGCGTCGACGGGTTGAACGGCGGCCGGGGCGGCTCGATGCACGCCGCCGACCTCTCGCTGGGCATCCTCGGCGCCAACGGCATCGTCGGCGCCGGCGCCCCGATCGCGGTCGGCGCCGCCTGGGCCGCCCGGCAGGCCGGGGACGGCCGGGTGGCAGTGGCCTTCTTCGGCGACGGCGCGCTCAACCAGGGCGTGCTGCTGGAGTCGTTCAACCTCGCCGCGATGTGGCAGCTTCCGGTGGTGTTCGTCTGCGAGAACAACGGCTACGCCACCACCCTGCCCGCCGCCACCGCGGTCGCGGGCAGCGCGACCGGGCGGGCGGCCGCCTTCGGCATCCCCGCCGAGGAGGTGGACGGCATGGACACCGAGGCCGTCCGCGCCGCCGCCCTGCGCGCGGTGGAACGGGCCCGCTCCGGCGGCGGCCCCGGCTTCCTGGAATGCCGCACCTACCGCTACGAAGGCCACCACACCATGGAACGCCGGATGAAACTGCACTACCGCACCCCCGAGGAGGTCGAGGCCTGGCGCGCCCGCGACCCGCTCCCCCGGGCCGCCGCCCAGCTGGAGCAGCCGGCCGTCGCCGAACTCGACGACGCGGTGGCCCGCCAGCTCGCCGCCGCCGAGGAGTTCGCCCTCGCCTCCGAACACCCCGACCCGGCCGGCGCGTCGGACCACCTGTACGCCGACGGCCTGCGGCCCCGAGCCGGGGCGGTGGCATGACCAGGCTCTCGTACACCAAGGCCCTCAACCGGGCGATCGCCGACGAACTCGCCGCCGACCCGGCGGTCTGCGTCTTCGGCGAGGACATCGGCGCCGGGATGGCCGGCCCGACGCTCGGTCTGCTGGACCGCTTCGGGCCCGAGCGGATCGTCGACACCCCGCTGTCCGAGCAGGCCTTCACCGCCATGGCGATCGGCGCGGCGCTCGCCGGGCGGCGCCCGGTGCTGGAGTTCCAGATCCCCTCGCTGCTGTTCCTGGTCTTCGAGCAACTCGTCAACCAGGCACACAAGTTCTCGCTGATGACCGGGGGGCAGGCGAGCGTCCCGCTGACCTGCCTGGTGCCCGGATCGGGCTCCCGGGACGGCTGGGCCGGGCAGCACTCCGACCACCCGTACAGCCTGTTCGCGCACACCGGGGTGAAGACCGTGGTGCCCGCCACCCCGACCGACGCCTACGGGCTGCTGCGCTCGGCGATCCGCGACCCGGACCCGGTCGTGGTGTTCGCGCCCGCCGCCGCCCTCCCGGTGCGCGAGACCGTCACCTGGGACCTCGCGCCGATCCCGCTCGGCCGGGCCCGGATCCACCGCCCCGGCACCGACGTCACCGTGGTCGCCGTCGGACACCTGGTGCACGACGCGCTCGCCGTGGCAGACGAGGTCGCCGAGGACATCTCGGTCGAAGTCCTCGACCCCCGCACGCTGTACCCCCTAGATTGGGCCGCGCTCGCCGCCTCGCTGGAACGCACCGGCCGGCTGGTCGTCTTCGACGACTCCAACCGCAGCTGCGGCTTCGCCGCGGAGGTGCTGGCCACCGCCTCCGAGGAGATGCGCCTGATCGCCCCGCCCCGCCGGGTCACCCGCCCCGACGGCACCGTCCTGCCGTTCGCCCCCGCCCTCGACCGCGCCCTGCAGCCCGGCCGCGAGCAACTGCGCCACGCCCTGCACGCCGTCCTCAAGCACCCCTGAGACCCCTCAGACCCCCGAACAGAAGGAGCCGCCTTGTCCACCAACCGCTACCACTGGGACCGTTCGCACCCCGGCCTGACCAGCCTCCAGCAGGCCATCGACCCGCTGCGCCGCGAGGTGGTCGGCCACGGCGTGTACGGCGGGCTGACCAGCATCGGGCGCGTCCGCACCTTCCTGGACAGCCACGTCTTCGCGGTCTGGGACTTCATGTCGCTGCTGAAGAGCCTGCAGCGCGACCTCACCAGCGTCGAGGTCCCGTGGGTCCCGAGCGGGCCGACCGCCAGCCGCCGGCTGATCAACGAGATCGTGCTGGTCGAGGAGAGCGACGAACTCGGGGAGGGCTACACCAGCCACTTCGAGCTGTACGTCGAGGGCATGCGGCAGGCCGGCGCCGACCCGGGCCCGGTGGAGGAGTTCCTGGGGCTGCTGGGCACCGGCACCGCCGTCCCGGAGGCGCTGAAGGCCGCCGCGGTGCCGCAGGCCGCCGTCGACTTCACCGGCACCACCTGGTCGATCATCGAGAACGCGCCGGTGCACTGCCGGGCCGCCGCCTTCGCCTTCGGCCGCGAGGACCTGATCCCGGACATGTTCGCCCAGGTGGTCGGCATCGACGACCCGGACGGCGTGCTCACCGTCTTCAAGGACTACCTGGCCCGGCACATCGAGGTGGACGGCGAACAGCACACCCCGATGGCGATGCAGATGCTGATCGACCTGTGCGGCGACGACCAGGCCAAGTGGGACGAGTGCGCCGAGACCGTCCGCACCGCGCTGCGCGCCCGGGTGCAGCTGTGGACGGCGATCGAGGCCGCCTTCGTGTAGCGCGGCCGGGGCGCGGCTCACCCCGCGCGTCGTGCCTCGCACTACGCGGTGCGGCTCAGACCACCTTCGGGACGGCGGCGGCCGACGCGGGCAGTTCGTCCGCCGCCGTCCGGAAACGGTGCAGCGCGGCCCGGCCCTCCGCCCCCCGCACCCGGGCGGCGAGCCGGGCCGGCAGCACCACGGTGGTCAGGTAGCCGGCTCCGCCGAACCCCTCGACCGTCCAACTCACCCAGGGAAGAGGGTAGTTGGCGGCCGGGCTGAAGAACACCGGCCGGTGCCCCTGGAAGCTCACCCGATAGGCCCCGAACCGGCTCCAGTTCGAGAAGCTGAACCGGCGCTCCTGCGGGTCGAAGCCCAGCGGCACGCAGTCCCGCAGCCGGGAGCGGCCGAGCGAGGCCAGGAAGCCCAGGTTGGAACGCAGGTTGAGGTGGGCGGCCGGGAACTCCTCGACCGCCGCCCGCAGCGCGCCCGCGAGCACCGCCGGGCCGTCCTCGGGCCGGTGCGACACGTGGACGTCGCCCAGCAGGTTGCCCACCAGGGCGGGTGAGAGTCCGAGCCAGCGCCGGGCGTTGACCGGTACGGTCAGCCAGCGCTCCGCCCCGTCGCCGTCCAACTCCCGTATGGTGCTGACGACATGGGCGCAGAGCACGTCACCGGAGGAGAGCCGCCGGCCGGCCGTCGCACTGAACTCCGCGCGCATCCGCTCGACTTCGGCGTCCCCGAAGTAGATCTGGACGGTCCGATTGGCCCGCGGACCGACCGCCACCTCGCGGGCCAGCAGCTGCGCCTGCGCCGTCGAGGGCACCCGGAAGCCGGGCCGTCCGCAGTCCTCGGCCGGGAGCACCCGGTCCAGCAACTCGTCCTGGTCCTCGACCAGTTCGGCCTCCGGCAGCTCCTCGTCCTCGACCGCCGCCGACCAGATCCGCAGCAGCAGCATGAAGCTGTGCAGATCGCCGATCGCGTGGTGCCAGGAGCATCCCAGCACCGTCCCGCCGTCGCCGGTGCGGGTGACCCGGACGGTGAGCAGCGGGACGCCGCCGCCGCGCGCGGCCGGGGCGTCCACCGGATCGACCAGTTCGGAGCCGGCGGCCGTCACCCGGCCCATCGCCTCGGCGAGCGTGCCGGCCACGGTGTAGACGTCCAGCGGGACGCCGGAGTCGTCGCAGACCGCTTCGAGGGCGCCTCCCCCGCCGGTGCGCAGCCGCCCGGCGAACACCGGCACCCGGTCCAGTGCGCGGGCCAGTCCGGCGGCCAGCCGGTCCTCGTCCAGCGCCTGGTCGAAGTAGAGCACGACCGAGACGGCGAGGTCCGCCAGCATGGTGTCCATCAGGCCGCAGTGCAGCACCGTTCCGGGGGCGCGGCCGGCCCTGACAGTCCGGGATCTTCGCAACACCGGCCAACTGTTCATGCGTTCCGTCCCCGGTTGTTCTGCGGGTGGCGTGCGGGCACGCCGAACGATAGTGCCGCGCCGTCACAGTGGTCCAGTCCAATCCCGGGATCCGGAAAGGCCGCTGGACTGCTGCGGCGATAGAATGCCCAGCATGGGAGAGCGCCCGGGCGCACCCACCGCGCCGCCCCTCGTCCTGGTCACCGACACCGGGTCGCTGCTGATCGACCCGGCCCTGGCCTACCACCTCGGCCGCGACCCGACCAGCGAGATCGTCCTGGACGACCCCCGGGTCTCCTGGCACCACGCCGTGCTGCGGGCCACCGACGGGCACTGGCTGCTGGAGGACGTCGGCAGCACCAACGGCACCTACGACCAGGGCCACCGGGTCGACCGCGAGGACATCGGCCCCGGCACCCGGCTGCGCTTCGGCGACCCGGCCGACGGCCCGTCCGCGACCTTCGCCGGCCTGCCCCGCCCCGACCCCGGCGAGCGGCCCTCCCTGCTCGCCCCGCAGGCCTCCGGCACCTTCCGCAGCCCCAGCTCGGTGCTCCAGCTGCCCGGCCGCACGGTCCGGATCGGCCGCTCGCACGACAACGACCTGGTCCTGGACGACCTGGTGGTCTCCCGCCACCACGCCGAACTGCGCGAACTGCCCGGCGGCGGCCACGAGATCGTCGACCTGGACAGCCACAACGGCACCTACCACAACGGCCGCCCGGTGCAGCGGGCGCCGGTCGGCCCGGCCGACATCGTCGGCATCGGCCACTCCGCGCTCTGCCTCTCCGACGACCACCTGGTCGAGTACACCGACACCGGCGAGATCTCCCTGGACGTACGGCACCTGGTGGTCCGGGTCGGCTCCGACCACCGGGTGCTGCTGGACGACGTGAGCTTCCCGCTCGCCGAGAAGGCCCTGCTGGCGGTGGCCGGCCCGAGCGGCGCCGGCAAGTCCACCCTGCTCAACGCCCTGACCGGGCTGCGCCCCGCCGACGAGGGCACCGTGCTGTACGACGGGCGCGACCTCTACCGCGACTACGCCGAACTGCGCCGCCGGATCGGCCTGGTGCCGCAGGACGACATCCTGCACACCCAGCTCACCGTCCGCCGCGCGCTCGGCTACGCCGCCGAACTGCGCTTCCCCGGCGACACCGCGAAGCACGAGCGGGAGGCCCGGGTCGTCGAGGTGGTCCACGAGCTGGGCCTGGCCGGCCGGGCCGACCAGGTGATCGGCAGCCTCTCCGGCGGCCAGCGCAAGCGGGTCAGCGTCGCGCTGGAGCTGCTCACCAAGCCCTCGCTGCTGTTCCTCGACGAGCCGACCTCCGGTCTGGACCCGGGCATGGAGCGCTCGGTGATGCACATGCTGCGCGGGCTGGCCGACGACGGCCGGACGGTGGTCGTGGTGACGCACAGCGTGCTGAGCCTGAACGTGTGCGACCGCCTGCTGGTGCTCGCCCCCGGCGGCCGGACGGCCTACTACGGCCCGCCGGGCGAGGCGCTGGCGTTCTTCGGCTTCGCGGAGTGGCCGGAGGCCTTCGAGGCCTTCGAGAGCGAGGACCACGAGGCCTGGCAGCGCCGTTTCCGCAGCTCCCCGCAGTACGAGCGGTACGTCGCCGCCGAGGCGGTGTCCCTGACGCCGGCCGCCGTGCCGGGAGCGCCGGCCGCGGCATCGGGAGCGCCGGAGACGGCGGGGCCGGCGCAGGCACCGGCGGCCGGGCGGGACCCGATCGGCTGGGAGAAGCCGCAGGGCTGGTTCTCCCAGCTGGGCACCCTGGTGCGCCGGTACACCGCGGTGCTCGCCGCCGACCGGCTGTTCCTGACCATCATGGTGGTGCTGCCCTTCGTGATCGGCCTGATGTGCCGGGTGATGGCCGGCTCCCGGCTCACCCCCGACAACGCCGTGAACTGCCTGCTCACGCTGTGCATCGGCGGCCTGCTGACCGGCGCCGCCAACTCGGTGCGCGAGGTGGTCAAGGAGCGGGCGATCTACCGCCGCGAGCGCGTGGTCGGACTGTCCAGATCGGCGTACCTGGTCTCCAAGGTGGTGGTGCTCGGCACGGTCACGGTCGCCCAGGCCGCCGTGCTGACCGTGGTCGGCCTGGCCGGGGTGGACCTCTCCTGGGCGGTGCCGACCGGGGTGGTGATGCCGCAGCTGCCCGAACTGATCATCGCGGTCGCGCTGCTGGCGTTCTCGGCGATGATGCTCGGCCTGGTGGTCTCGGCGATCGTGGACAAGGAGGAGGCCACCATGCCGCTGCTGGTGCTCCTCTCGGTGGTGCAGATCGTCTTCAGCGGCCTGATGCTCAAGCTGCACGGCGTGCCCGGGCTGGAGCAGTTCGCCTGGCTGATCCCGTCCCGTTGGGGCATGGCCGCGATGGCCCGCACCGTCGAGCTGCACGGCATCTTCCCGACCGCGATCACCGCCGACCCGATGTTCCGCCACGAGCGCGCCGGCTGGCTGTTCGACATCGCGGTGCTGCCCGGCCTCGCGGTCGCGTACGGGCTGCTGGTGCTGGCCCTGCTGCGGCGGCACGAGCCCGCGATCATGCGGCGCTGAGCCTCGAAGGGCGACCCCGGGCCCCGACCGACCACCGCCGGTACAGTGGGAAGCGACCTGTGGTGCGAGTCCCATCGCTATGACCGCGCGCAGCCGCGGGCTCGCGCGGCGGAGGAAATGTAGCCGCCCATGGACGAGTTCGCGTTCCGCCCCACCCACGTCGCCCCACCGGCCGGGATGGCCACCTGGGCGGCCCCGGACCCGGCCCGGCCCGCCACCCGGCTGGACGCGCTGCTGCCGGTGCGGGTGGTCGCCCGGCAGGGCGACTGGGCGCAGATCCTCTGCTCCAACGGCTGGACGGCCTGGGTCGACGGCCGGCTGCTGGTCGCCCTCCCGGAGCCGCCGCCCACCGCCGGGGGCCCGCCCGCCCGGACGGCGGACCCGCGCCCGGCGCTCGTGGAGGCCGAGGCCGCGGTGGCCCGCTACCGGGCCCTGCTGGAGGACCTCGCGGCGGGCGCCCTGGACCTGGAGGCCTTCCGGGAGCGGACCCGTGGCCTGCGGATCGGCCTGGTCGTGGACGCCGAGGCGCTCTGGGTGTTCGACCCGGTGCGCGACCGCTGGTGCTACTGCGACGGGCTCCAGCTCCAGACGTACGCGGCCACCGACCGGCCGGTGCCCGGGTCGTCGCCCACTCCGTCGCCCACACCGTCCCCCACGCCGTCGCCCGCCCCCGCCGTCCCGCCGGGGCCCGCGCCCGCTCCGTACGCCCCCACCCGGCCGGGCGCGCCGTGACCCCGGCCGAACGGGTGCCCGAAGACCACCCTGACCATGCCGATAAGTCCGACCACCCCGGCCGTGCCGACGATCCCGACCAGCTCGACCACCCCGACCGGCCGTCCGCACCCGGCCTGCCGGCCGGCATGGTCGGGCGCCGGATCGCCGGCTACCGGCTGGAGCGCGAGATCGGCCGCGGCGGCATGGCCGTGGTGTACCGGGCCAAGGACCTGAGGCTCGGCCGGACCGTCGCGGTCAAACTGCTCGCCCCCGAACTGGCCCGCAACGAGGTGTTCCGGCAGCGCTTCATGCACGAGTCCGAGGCCGCCGCCGCGATCGACCACCCGCACATCATCCCGGTGTTCGAGGCCGGCGAGCACGACGGCATCCTGTTCATCGCGATGCGCTACGTCGAGGGCGGCGACCTGCGCGGGCTGATGAACCGGGGCGGCCCCTTCTCGGCCGAGCGGACCGCCCAGCTGGCCCTGCAGATCGCCTCCGCGCTCGACGCCGCGCACGACCACGACCTGGTCCACCGGGACGTCAAGCCCGGCAACGTGCTGGTCGCCGCCGGGACGGACAGCGAGCACCCCGAGCACCTGTACCTGGCGGACTTCGGCCTCACCAAGAAGTCCCTCTCGCTGAGCGGCCTGACCAGCGTCGGCCAGATCGTCGGAACGCTGGACTACGCCGCGCCCGAGCAGATCTCCGGCAAGCCGCTGGACGGGCGCTGCGACCAGTACGGCCTCGGCTGCGTGGTCTTCGAGATGCTCGCGGGCGCCCCGCCGTTCCGCCGGGAGAGCGACGTGGCGCTGCTCTGGGCGCACCTCAACGACCCGCCGCCCGCGTTGCGCGACCACCGCCCCGACCTGCCCGCCGCCGTCGGGGCGGCGGTGGCCCGGGCGCTCGCCAAGGCCCCCCAGGACCGCTACGCCAGCTGCCTGCAGTTCGTCGCCGAGCTGCGCGCGGCCACCGCCGTCGTGCCCGGCCTCGGCGCCGCGCCGAGGGCGTGGAGCGGGAGCGGGAACGGGCCGCCGACCCAGGTCGTCCAGGCGGTCGTCCCCGGGCTCGCCGCGGCGGCCGTCGTGCCCGAGCCGCCCGCGTGGGCCGCCCCGGTCGTCCACCCGCCGCCGTGGTGAGCGCCGTACCGTCCACCGCCCCCCAGGAAACCGACCCGCCAGGAAACCGACCCGCCAGGAAACCGACCCCTCAGGAAGCCGACCGCCATGAACGCCGTGAGCCAGGTCTTCGCCGTGATCGCCGCCGCGGTCCACCTCCTCGCGTGGCCGCTGGAGAGCTTCCTGTACGGCCACCCGCGGGTGCGCTTCCTGCTCACCGGCAGCACGGCGGACGCGCCGGAGGTCCGGCTGTGGCGCTTCAACGTCGGCTTCTACAACCTGTTCCTGGCGCTCGGCCTGGTCGCCGGACTGGTCCTGCTGCACACCGGGCACGCCGCCTCCGGCCGCGCCGTGATCAGCTACGTCGCCGCGTTCATGGCCGCCGGCGGGATCACCCTCTTCGCCTCGGAGCCGAGGGTCTGGCGCGGCGCCCTCGCCCAGGCGCTGCCGGCGGCGGCGATCCTCATCGCCGAGGCGTTCTGAGCGCGCGCCGCCCGGCAGCCGTCACCCCGCCCCGGGCGCCTTGCCACCCGAGACCTCGCCACCCGAGGCCTCGCCACCGGGGACGTCGCCGCTGGTGACCTCGCCCCGGCGGCCGGTGCGGGCGGCCAGCAGGGCGCCCAGCGCGCCGGCCAGCAGGCCCCAGCCCGCCGCCAGCGGGACGGCCGTCCACAGCACCGGGCGCAGGGTGAGGCTGCCGCTGCCGAGGCCGGCCAGTGGGTTGGCGCCGCCGAGGAGCGAGCCGATCAGGTCGCCGAGGCCGCCCTGGCCGAGGCCGACGCCGAGCACCGAAAGCCCGTAGTCGGCGTCCGCCCTGGTCCAGAGCCCGACCAGCAGCACCGTCACCGCGCTGGCCAGGGCGAACCGGACGGCGTGCTGCCAGAGCCGGACGGTACGCGGCGAGCGGTACGCGGCGAGGAAGCCGGCCGCGAGCAGCAGCACGGCGGCCAGCGGCAGCAGCCACCAACTGCGCGCGTCCTGGTCGGCGAGGGTGCCCAGGCTGATGGTGGCCTGCTGCCCGTCCGGCGCCCGCAGCACCTCGGCGAGCGGCCTGGGCACCGGCAGGCCGAGCGCGCCGCTGAGCCGCCCGTGCCACTGCGCGCCGAGCCCGACGCCGAAGGCCAGCCAGACCAGGTCGGGCAGGGCGAGCAGCAGCACGGCCAGGGTCTGCCGGGCGTTGCCGTGCACGATCGCGGTCAGCACCCCGGCCGCCAGCCCGATCACCAGGTACGCCAGCAGGACCAGCCAGAGCGCGAACGCGGCTGGGCGGACGGCCAGTTGGTAGGGCAGCAGGGCGCGCGGCAGCGGCGCCCGCCGGGACACCGCGAAGGTGCCCGCGAGGACGACGAGCAGCCAGGCCAGCCCGATGCCGACCGTGCTCGGGGCGTCCGCGTGGAAGCCGACCTCCGGGGTGAGCCCGAGCGCGCCGCCGATGGTCTGTGCCAGGTCGCCGCCGAGCGGGACGACGAAGGTGTGCCGGGCGCCGAGGGTGAGCAGCGCGAGGGCGACCAGCCAGAGCACCACCGTGCGGGCGATCCGGCCGAGCAGTTCGCCGCCGCCGGCCACCGCGCGAAAACGCAGCTGACGCAGGAACACCTCGGCCATCACCACCGCACCGGCCAGCGAGACGGACAGCGGCATGGCACTGATCCCGGCATCCACTGCGGCGAACTGCCCTGCTCCGCCGTCGAGTTGGACGGCGCCGCCGACGGCCAGTACCACCGCCCCGGCCAGCACGGCCGGGAAGCCGCCCCCCGGGAGGTCGTCGGCGCCGGCCAGCCAGAGGCCGAGCGCGGCCACCGCCGCCATGGCGGCGAACCCGGCCAGCACCACGGCGAGCGCGTCCAGCCAGCCGCGCAGGGCGCCGGGCGGGCCCGCGACCCGGGTGGTGGGCTGCTGCATGGCGCCTCCTCGGTGCGTCGGGCTTCGCGTTCCAGGGTGGCCGACACCCGGCGGGCACGCTCGGCGACGGCTCCCGCACCTGCTGTTGCGGCGGGTGGGGAGCCGGGGGGAAATGGAGGCCAGTGGCAGGAGCTTCCCGGGTCGGCGCATCCGCCGGCCGCCTGCGAAACGGAGCCTCGATGAGTTCCCAACCGCCCCCGTCCGGCCCGCCGAGCGAGCCGCCCCACGGCCCCCCGTCCGGCCCGCTGGCCGGTCCCCCGTCGGGCGGCGGCCAGTTCGGGCCGCCGCCCGGGTCATCCGGCGCTTCCGGGCCTTCCGGGCCGTCTGGTCCATCTGGTCCGTCAGGGCCGTCCTCCGGCGGCGGTCGGGGGCCGCACACGCCGTGGTGGCGCTCCGGGCGGGGGCTCGCATTGGCCGCTGGCACGCTGGCGGTGGCCGTGGTGGCCACCGTACTGATCGTGAACAGCCAGGGCGGCGGTCACCACGACACCCTGCCGGCCGCCAACGAGGTGGCCCTCCAGGCCCCGGCCGACCCGGGCCCGGACCCGTTCACCCCATCGGTGGAAACCCAGGGGGTGAGCGCCCCCGCCCCCGCCCAGGAGCCGCAGTCCGGGCAGGCACCGCAGTCCGGGCCGGGCGGCCGGTCCACGGCCGCCTCCCCGGCGGTGATCCACAGCGTCGAGGGCAGCTCCGCCGGGCTGTACGGCGGGACGATGACCAGGCCCAGCTGCGACACCGAGCGCCTGATCGGGATGGTCTCCAGCGGGGACTCCGGCCGCGCCTGGGCCTCCGCCGCGGGCGTCCAGCAGTCCGACATCCCGTCCTACCTGCGCTCGCTGACCTCGGCCTACCTGCGGGTGGACACCCGGGTCACCAACCACAACTACAAGAGCGGCGCCGTCGCCGAGTACCAGTCCGCGCTCCAGGCCGGCACCGCTGTCCTGGTGGACTCCCAGGGCGTGCCCCGGGTGCGCTGCTCCTGCGGCAACCCGCTGAAGCCGCCGGTGCTGGTGAGCGACGCCAAGTACACCGGGAAGGCATGGGCCGGCTTCCACCCGACCACGCTGGTCGTCGTGGTGCCCGCGCCGCAGCCGGTGACCGAGATCATCCTGGTGAACATCGAGACGGGCGGCTGGTTCTCCCGGCTGACCGGGCGGATCGACGTGGTCGACCGGAACGTCGGACCGCCCAAGGGGCCGCTGGCGCCGGGCGTCCCACCGCCGGGGAAGATGACGCCCACCACGCCGGCGGGCACGGCCTCGACGTCGCACTCGACCTCCGCCTCGTCCTCCGCCTCGTCCTCCGGGGCCACCTCCGGGGCGACCTCCGGGTCCGGCTCGGCGACGACCTCGGGTTCGACCTCGTCCGGGGCGACGTCCTCGGGGGCCACGTCCTCCGGAGCGACCTCGTCCGGGGCGACGTCCTCGGGCACCCCGACCGGGACGACCAAGACGACCGGCACCTCGTCCGCGTCCACCGGCTCCTCGACGGGGTCCTCGACCGGCTCGTCCACGGGGTCGTCCGCAGGCTCCTCGACGGGGTCGTCCACGGGTTCGTCCACCACCAAGACGCCGACCCAGACCCCGACCCAGACGCCGAGCACCAAGGCCCCGGCAACCACGACCGGTTCCACCACGACGAACACCACCAACGGCACGGCCCCCGGCACCACCGCGACGGCCACCGAACCCCCGAAGACCGCGACGGCCGGGAGCGCCACCCCCAGCTGATCCGCCCGACTCCCCCACACCACCCGCCACCACCCGCCGCCACCGGCCGCCCGTCCGCCGGTGGCGGCGGCGCGTCTCAGGGCAGCAGCACCTCGGCGTCCTCGGGCCCCAGCACCCGGCCGCCGGCCGCGCGGACCTCCATCGCCTCGATCGGCGCGCCCGTCCCGCGTTCCACCAGCCGGGCGCGCGGCTCGCCCTCCGCGAAGAACCACTGGTCGCCCCACTGCCGCAGCGCGGTGATCACGGGGAAGAGGGCGCGCCCCTTCTCGGTCAGCACGTACTCCTGGTACGGGCTGCCGTCGGCGGCCGGCGCGAGCTCGAACACCCCGTTGGCGACCAGGTTGGTGAGGCGGGCCGAGAGGATGTTCCTGGCGAGGCCCAGGTTCTTCTGGAACTGCCCGAAGCGGCGCAGCCCGTCGAAGGCGTCGCGGACGATCAGCAGCGTCCAGCCGTCGCCGACGACGTCGAGCGGGCGGGCGACCGGGCAGGTCGACTCCTCGTGCGTGGTGCGCTTCGGCACTTCTCCCACCTTCCACCGGTCGGCGCCCAGCCTAGCGGCGAGTCGCGTGGTTGCTTATTGAAACCACAGTATGCCAGGGTGGCTCGGTAGCACTTTGAAACCAGTCCGGCCGCGCCCGCCACCAGGAAGTCCCGCCCATGACCTCGCCCACCCGCGCCACCGCCGCCACCGCCGCCGAAGCGCCCCCACGCGGCCTGCCACCCGCCGCCGCCTGGCTCCTCTCCGTCGCCTGCGGCCTCGCCGTCGCCAACGTCTACTACTCACAGCCCCTGCTCGACCTCATCGCCGCGGACTACGGCATCGACCCGGCCACCATCGGGCTCGTCGGCACCCTCACCCAGACGGGCTACGCGCTCGGCCTGCTGCTGCTCGTCCCGCTCGGCGACCACGTCAACCGCCGCACCCTCACCACCGCCCAGCTCGGGCTCTCCGTGCTCGCCCTCGCCGCCGTCGCGCTCGCCCCCTCCGCGCCGCTGATGCTCGCCGCGATGGCCGCCGTCGGAGTCCTCGCGGTGGTCGCCCAGGTCGTCGTCGCGTACGCGGCCTCGCTCGCCGCGCCAGCCGACCGGGGCCGGGTGGTCGGTACCGTCACCAGCGGCATCGTGGTCGGCATCCTGCTCGCCCGCACCGTCGCCGGCACCATCGGCGACCTGGCCGGCTGGCGCGCCGTCTACGTGGTGTCCGCCGTCGCCACCGGCGCGATGGCAATCGCCGTCGCGGCCGTCCTCCCGGCCGAACGTCACCGCCCGTCGGCACCGACCTCGCAGACCTCGCAGACCAGGCAGACCGCGCGGATCAGCTACCCCCGGCTGATCGGCTCGGTGTTCACCCTCTTCGCCGAGGAGCCCGTGCTCCGCGCCCGGGCGGTCCTCGCGCTGCTCACCTTCACCTCCATCACCGTCCTGCTCACCCCGATGGTGCTCCCGCTCGCCGCCCCGCCGTTCAGCCTCAGCCACACCCAGATCGGGCTGTTCGGCCTGGCCGGCGCCGCCGGAGCCCTGGGTGCCGGCCGCGCGGGCCGCCAGGCCGACCGCGGCCGGGCCGAACGCACCGCCGGCATCGGCCTGTTGGCCATGCTCGCCGCCTGGATCCCGGCGGCCCTGCTGCCGCACTCGGTGTGGTGGCTGGTGCTCGCCATGGTGGTGATCGACTACGGCCTTCAGTCCGTGCACGTGGTCAACCAGCACCTGCTGTACCAGGTCCGCCCCGAGGCGCAGAGCCGGCTCACCGCCGGGTACATGCTCCTCTACTCCGCCGGCTGTGCGGCGGGCGCGATCGGCTCCACCGTCGTCTACGAGCACTGGGGCTGGACGGCCGTCTGCCTCCTCGGAGCGGCCACCAGTCTGGCCGCACTGCTCTACTGGCTTGCCAGGAAGCAGAATTGACGAAGCCTCGGAACGGCTCCTCCCCCTGATCCGGCGGCGTCGGCGCCAGGCCGTCGGCGAAGTCCACCGCCGTGTCGTTCTCGAAGGGGGCGGCGCCCCGGCCACCGACGGCCCGTCACGGGGCGGGTATCGTCCGGGCCATGAAGGCAGTGTTACGCCGGGTGTGGTCCCTTCCGTTGGCGGGCGCGGTGGTCTCGCTGCTGGTGCTCTGCTGGAGCCTGTTCGCCGCGTCCGCGCAGTGGCGGGCCGCGAGCCGGATAGACGCCGCGCCGCTGCGGGTCGACGGGACGGTCAGCGCCGCGGCCCTGCGCAAGGGCGGCTGGCTCTACACCGTCACCTACCGGGTGGGGGATCGCGACTACCGCACGTCGGCGCTCGGCCTCAAACGGGTCGAGAAGCCGCACGTCGGGATGACCGTCCCCCTGGAGGCGGCGGCGGACGACCCGGCCACCGTGCGCGTGGCCGGCGACCACTACCCCAACGACGACATGCCCGCGACCTACGTGCTGGCCGCGGTGGGCGCCACGGCGGTCCTGCTGTGGCTGGTCGGCCTGCTCGTCCAGCGCGCCCGGGGCCGGACTCCCCTCCCGTGACGGCCGGTTCGGCCGCCGGGCCGGTTCGCCCACCGCCTCGTGGGTGCGGCCGCGCGGCGCCCGCCGCCCCCGTCAGTCCACGCAGGGGATGCCGCCGGCCTTGACGGCGGGGCCCTGCATGGGGAGGCCGGCGGCGGGGTCGGTGGCCGCGTCGCCCGGCCCGGTGGTGGCGGCGGCGGAGGGGCTGGGGGTGCGGGTGACGGCGAGGGTGACGACGATGTGGCCGGGGGCGACGACGGCGGCCGCGGTGGCGGTGACGCCGTAGCGGGTGGCGAGCTGCTGGGCGTCGGCCTTGGCGCCGCTGCCGTAGGCGACGGTGGTGGCCCTGGTCCTGGCGGCGGCGTCGCCGATCCTCCCCGGCTGGTAGCCGAGTTCGGTGAGGGCCTTGGACTCGGTGGCGGCCGTGCCGGCGCCCGCGACGGCGTTGACGTCCACGACGGCCCTGGTCGCGGTCGGGGAGGCGGCGGACGGCGAGGGGGTGGCGGTCTCGGCGGCCGTCTCGGTGGGTGCGGGGACGGCCTGGACGGGGGCCGGCTCGCGGTTGAACAGCTGCCGGACGATCTTCTTGATCAGCTCCGGGTTGACGGTGTTGACCTCCTGGCCGCCGACGGTCTTGAACCCGGTGATCGGCAGGGTGTTGAACTCGACGTTCCCGCCGGTGAGGTTGGGCGCCTGCTGGGCGAAGTCGAGGATGTTCCACTCGTTGTCGATGACGACGTCCTTCTTCACCACTCCGAACAGCTTCTGCATCTGCCCGAAGTCGTTGAGGATGCCCTGCTGCTTGAGCCGGTACTCGACGGAGGAGATGAACGCCTGCTGCCGGTGGGTGCGGTCGAGGTCGCCGTTGGCGAGGTGGTGGCGCTGGCGGACGAAGGAGAGGGCCTGGGCGGCGTTGAGGGAGCTGATGCCGGCGGGGAGCTTGAGGCCGGTGCCGCCGCCCTCGTGGGCGGCGGTGCGGGCGGTGATCGGATCGTCGACGGGGTGGTTGAGGCAGACCTGGATCGGCTCGACGGCCTTGGCGATGTCGTAGAAGCCGATCAGGTTGACCTCGGCGAAGTGGTCGATCGGGACGTCGAGGAAGCCCTGCACGGTCTGGATGGTGGCGGAGCGTCCGGCTTCGCGGCTCTGCCGTTCCAGGTCGGCCTTGGAGAGCCCCTTGCCGGCGAGTTTCTGCTCGGCGGCCACCTTGGCGATGCCGTAGGCCTCCTTGATCTTGTGCATCTTGCCGTCGGCGCCGAGGGTCTGCACGTAGTCGTCGCGCGGGACGGACAGCGCGGTGACCTTGCCGCCGTTGGCCGGGATGTGCAGGACGATCAGGGCGTTGGTGTTGTAGCCGCCGATCTCGCTCGACCCGGCGTGCAGTTCGTCCTCGACGAACTGCTTGGGCAGGTCGTTGCCGTCCATGTCCTTGCGGCTGTCGAGGCCGATCAGCAGCAGGTTGACGGACTTGTCGAGGTGGGGCGGGGCGTTCTTCTTGGCCTCGCTCAGCGCGGTGGACTTGGTCATGCCGTCGTCGAGGCTGCGGTACTCGTACCAGGTGAAGCCGCTGGCGCCGAGGACGGCGATGGAGACGGTGCAGGCGAGCGTGCGCCCGGCGACGGTCAGCGGGGCGGGGCCGCGGCGCGGGGCGCGGCCGCGCGGGCGGAGGCGGGCGGCGCGTTCAGCCACGACGGCTCCTTCCGGCCGGGGTGCCCGCCCTGCGGAGCCGTCGGCGGTCGAGCGCGATGCGGACCGCGACGACCAGCAGCGCGACCCCCACCGCCGCCGCCATCACCGGGAACGCCCCCACCACCCACCGCAGCGCGCCGGTGCCGAGCTGCTTGCCCTGGTACGCGTCCCGGTTCGCCAGGTACTCGATGCCGGCGGCGCCGAGCAGCACCACGAGCGGGGCCGCGGTGACGACCCACCAGCGGCCAGCCCGGCTGCACAGCGCCGCCGCGGCACCCGTCCCGCCGACCGCACCGACCGCGAAGAGCACGCCGACCCCGGGGCCCCCGAGCTCGTCCGCGACACCGCCGAGGACGGGCAGGCCGACGGCGGTGAGCAGCACCGGCAGCCGGCCGCCCCGGCGGGCCGGCGGCCGGCGGCGGGAGGCCGCGGGC
>NZ_JBHVWW010000005.1:195038-221581 GCF_042882025.1 Kitasatospora sp. NPDC058243 | reverse complement strand
ATCCCCTTTCCCCCCCCGGCTCCCAGGCCCCGACAGCCCCGGCCGCCGGCACCCCTCGCGCCCGGGCCGCCGCCGCCCCGACCACCGCGGCCGCCACCGCACGGCCGACCGATGCCGCCGGCGCCGCCGGTGCGCCGGTCACCGCGGCCCCGGCCGGCGACCGGCAGGCCGCCGTCGCCGCCCCCGCCAAGGACGGCGGCGCGGCCACCCCCGCCGGGCAGAACCTCCAGCTCACCGCGTACGACCCGGCGGGCGGCACGGCCGTCCTCTCGGCGCCACCGGCCGCCGGGCCCACCGCGACCGCCGGCGCGACGCCGACCCCCGCCCCCGCCGTCCAGCCCGGGCAGCTCATCGCCAGCCCGCCCACCGCCGCCGCGCCCCAGGGTGCGCTGGTCGCCGTCACCGGCGTCCGCCCCGGCGCGGGCACCAGCCTCAACCTGACCACCCGCCCCGCCACCCTCGCCGAACTCCTCGGCGGCACCGAGGCCGACGGCCGGGTGCCCGTCGACCCGCACGGCATCACCGTCACCCCGCTGGTCAAGGACCTCAAGGCCGTCGTCGGTGCGGACGGCGGCGGCGTGAAGGCCGACGCCTCCGGCACCCTGGAGGTCGACGTCAAGGCCCCCGTCCCGCTGCCCGACGGCGCGAGCGTGGACGCCTCCGGCTCCCTCCAGCTGCACCCGGCCGTCCACTTCGCCTACCACGGCGCCGCCGCCGGCAGCCCGCGCACGGCCTCCATCGGCTTCGACCTCGGCGCCCACGCCCAGTGGAAGGTCACCGGCGACGTCGCGCGCAGCACGGGCGCCGCGCCCGTCCGGCTGCCCTTCGCCACGTTGCAGGCCAGTCCGGTGCTCACCGTCGCCGGACTGCCCGTCGTGGTCAACCTGAAGCTCACCTGCTACCTGGAGGTCAGCGCCGACGGCCAGGTCCACCTGGAGGCCGAACAGGAGGCCACCGGCACCTGGGCCGTCCACGCCGACTACACCGGCGGCAAGGGCTGGACCCCGACCACCGACGCCGACACCAAGGTCTCCCCGATCCGGGTGCGCCTCACCGGCAAGGCCGGCGTGCGGGCCGCGCTCGGCGCCGAGGTCTCCGTCGGCCTCTACGACACCGTCGGCGTCCAGACCACCGTCGCCCCCTACCTGCGGGCCCAGGTCGAGGGCTCGCTGACCGCCGACTCCTCCGGCAGCCCGCCGCAGGCCCAAGGGAGTTGGTCGCTGGTCGGCGGCGTCGACCTGACCGGCTCGCTGCTCGCCCACCTCAAGGTCTTCGGCACCCCGGTCATCGAGGGCACGTACCCGCTGCCGCCGTTCCACCGCGAATGGCCCCTGGCGGCGGGCTCCGCGGCCCTGCCGTCCCCGCGCCCGAGCAGCTGACCCGGGCGCGCCCCGGGCTCGGGGTCCGGTTACTGCTCGGGCGGTACGCCGGGCAGCGGGGCCACTGCTCCCGACGTACTTCTGACGTACCGACAGTTCGTGTCCCAGGGCGATGATCCGGTGCCGGGTGCGCTGGAAGGCTGACGCGCAGGAAGTCGGCCTGACCGACTTCCTGCGCATCCGCACCCATCACCGCCAGGAGACTGCATGACCACCCCCAAGGCCCTGCGCCGCGTCGCGGCCGCGGGCCTCGCCCTGACCGCCTGCCTCGCCACGGCGCCCGCCGCCACGGCCGCCGCCGCCGAGCGCGACGACGGCCCCGCGAGCGCCGCAGCCGGACTCGACCGCTACCACCACCAGCGCCTCGACTGGCGCAGCTGCGTCCTGGGCCCCGACGACGAGGTCGGCCGCGGCCTGGAGAGCGCGGCCGCGCGCTGCGCCGACTACGGCCTCGGCGACACCCGCGCGCAGGTGCGCGCCACGATCGACCGCGTCGTCGCGGCGGCCGAGCGGGAGCCGCTCACTGTCGGCACCGCCCCCGACGTCTTCCGGCTCGACGGCAGCCAGGTGCCCGCCCTGCTGTTCGCCGGGCTCGCGAGCGACCTCGACCCGGCGCGGGCGGGCCTCGCCGAGCAGCTGTCCGTCCTGGCCAAGGCCGCCGACGGGCAGCCCACCCGGGTGTCGCCCGGCTTCGCCGCCTTCCTGCGGGAGGCGTTCACCAGCGCGGGTTCGGCCACCGGCTCGACGGCGCCTTCCAGCACGCCGGCTTCGGCGTCTACGGCAACGCCTGCGTCGACGACTCGGTGAACACCTACCTGGCCACCGGCCACCTCCCGGGCAAGGACCGCACCTGCGCGAAGTAGCCCCGAGAAGCCGTGGGCAGTCCTTCCTGATCAACCGAAGGCTGCCCTAGGCTGCGCCCATGCTCTCTGTGGTGGTGGCCCCCTGGGCGGGCGAGGCGGAGCCGGTGTTCGTGCGGGCGCCGGACGAACTGCATGATGCCGCGAGCACGATGAAGGTCGCGGTGTTGGCGGCGCTCGCCCGGGGCGGGGTGGATCTCGATGCCGAGGTGCCGGTGGTGAACCGGTTCGAGTCCGTGGTGGGCGGGGAGTTCGGCAACGATCCCGACTGGGACAGCGATCCGCTGCCGTGGGAGCTGCTGGGCACGCACGTGCCGCTGCGGCTGCTCGCCGAGCGGATGATCACGCACTCCTCCAACCTGGCCACCAACCTGTGCCTGGCCCGGGTCGACCGGGCGGTGGTGGCCGAGGCGTGGCGGCGGGCCGGGGCGACGCGCAGCGCGAGCCCGCGCGGGATCGAGGACTACGCGGCCCGTGACGCCGGGGTGCACAACCTGGTGAGCGCGCGGGACCTGGTGCGGCTGCTGCACTCCCTGGGCGGGGAGCCGGAGTTGCTGGCGCTGCTGGAGCGCAACGCGTTCCGGGTGGATCTGGCGGCGGGCCTGCCGCCGGACACCCGGATCGCCTTCAAGAACGGCTGGGTGCCAGGCGCCCGGCACAGCGTGGGCCTGGTCCACCCGCAGGACTGCCCGCCCTACCTGATCGCGGTCTGCTACACCGGCCCGCTGGCCTCGGGTGAGGACCGTACGGACCCGGCGGCCCGGCTGCTGGCCCGGGTCTCGGCGGCGGTGTGGCAGCGGCGGCACGAGCTCGCCGGCGCGTGAGCCGACGCGTGAGCCGGCGCGTGACCCGGCCGCCGGCCTGCTGCACGGGGCTGTGCAGCAGGCCGGACAGGGGCTTTAGTACGGCTGGACGAGGACGTGGGCGGCGCCGGGGATGCCGACCTTGAGGAGTTCGTCCTCCTCCGGGGCGGTGGGTGTGCCGGTCTCCTGCTTGAGGATGGCCCGGGAGAGCGCCTGGACCCACATGGCGCGGGGTCGGCGGCGCTCCTCCCAGGTGGTGAGCGCGGCGGGCACGGTCTCGGCGGCGTCCAGGCTCTGGGCGAGGACGAGGGCGTCCTCGACGGCCATCGCGGCGCCCTGGGCGAGGTGCGGGGTGGAGGCGTGGGCGGCGTCGCCGGCGAGCGCGATCCGGCCGACGTGCCAGGGCTCCTCGACGCTGACCTGGGAGATCCGGGAGTAGACCACGGCGGACGGGTCGGTGACCTGGGTGAGGGCCTCGGCGATCGGGCCGCCGAAGCCGGCCAGGCGTTCGGCGAGCTGCTCGTGGGCGTGCCCGGGGTCGGGCCGGAAGTCCTCGGCTTCGGCGAACACCGAGCCCAGGTACATGAGGTCGTCGCTGATCGGGGTGAGCAGCGCCTTGGCCTTGAGGTTGCCGGTGGACATCACCACGCCCTGGACCTCGGGCGACCGCGGCAGGGTGACGCGCCAGTTGGCGAAGCCGGTGTACTCGGGCGCGTACTTCTCCCCGTAGAGGCGCTTGCGCAGCGGGGAGCCGATGCCGTCGAAGCCGACGACGAGGTCGTAGCGGCCGCGGTGCCCGTCGGTGAGGGTGGCGTCGATGCCGTCGGCGTCCTCGGCGAGGTCGGCGATGGTGGTGCCGAAGCGCAGGGTGGCGCCGGCCCGGGTGGCGGCGGTGGCGAGCACCTGGGCGAGGGCGGGGCGGGGGATGCCGTTGTTGGAGGGGGCGTCGCCCATCCGGGGCTGCGGGATCTTGGCGAGGGTGGCGCCGGTCGGGTCGCAGATGGTCAGCACCTCCCATTCGAAGCCGGCGGCGAGGCAGTCGTCGAGGACGCCGATCTCGCGCATCACGTGGAGGGCGTTGGAGGGCTGGATGATGCCGACGCCGAGGGCTTCCAGCTGGTCGCGCAGTTCGGCGACGTCGACGTGGTGGCCGCGCTTGGCGAGGGCGGTGGCGAGGGTGAGCCCGCCGATGCCGCCGCCGTGGACGAGGACGCGCAGGGGTGAGGTCATGGGGTGGCTCCTGGGGAAGGGAGGTGGTTCAGCCGACGTTCAGCCGACGGGGGCGGCGGAGAGGTCCATCAGGTGGTCGACCAGGGCGAGCAGCAGGTCGCGTCCGAAGGCGCGTTCGCGGACGTCGCCGAGGAGCATCGGCACCTGCGGGTCCAGGTCGAGGGCGGCCCGGATCTCGTCGGGGGTGCGGGTGTTGTGGCTGTGGAAGCAGTTGATGGCGACGACGAAGGGGATGCCCCGGCTCTCGAAGAAGTCGATGGAGGCGAAGCTGGTGTCGAGCCGGCGGGTGTCGGCGATGACGATGCCGCCGAGGGCGCCGTTGACGAGGTCGTTCCACATGAACCAGAAGCGTTCCTGCCCGGGGGTGCCGAACAGGTAGACGACGAGGTCCGGGCTGACGGTGATCCGGCCGAAGTCGAGGGCGACGGTGGTGGTGTCCTTCTGGTCGACGCCGGACAGGTCGTCCACGCCGACGCTGGCCCGGGTCAGGTACTCCTCGGTGCGCAGCGGGGTGACCTCGCTGACGGAGCCGACGAGGGTGGTCTTGCCGACGCCGAAGCCGCCCGCGATGAGGATCTTGACGGCGGCCGGCGCGGTGGCGACGCCGGCGTCGGCGGCACTGCTGGGGTGGGGTGTTGCCATGGTTCAGAGTCTCCGGAGTCCTTCGCGAACGGCCGTGAGCAGGCCGAGGTCCACGCCTCCGGCGGCCCGGGCCACCGAGAGCGGTGCCCGGGCCCGCAGCAGGCCCTGGGCGACCAGGTCGCCCAGCAGGATCTTGGTGACCGAGACCGGGAGGTCCAGGCCGGCCGACACCTCGGCGACGGCGGCGGGCCGCCGGCAGTGGTCGAGGATCATCCGGTGCTCGGGCTGGAGGCCGCGGGCACCGGCGCGGCTGCCCCGCGCCAGGGCCCGGTCGGCCTCGTCCTCGACGGTGGTGAGCACGGTGATCAGGGTGAGGTCGTCGCGCTCGGGGGCGGTGCGGCCGCGGGTGATGGTGTACGGGCGCACCATGGCGCCCGACTCTTCCTCGGCGTCCTCGTCCGGCAGTTCGCTCCAGTGCGGGACCCCGCCGCGCTGCCCGTTCCCGTTCCCGCTACCGCTACCGCTCCCGTTTCCGTACGGGCCCACCGGTGTCAGCTCCGGTTCCGGGCGGCGAAGGCGTCGAAGCCGGCGGGGGAGGCGGCGCCGGCCTCGGCCCGCACCGGGGTGGTCATCTTCTGGCCGACCTGCTGCACCAGGGTGTGCATGGCGACCGACATGACCTCGGCGTCGACCTCCTGGGAGGCGACGACGGCCAGGTGGGTGCCCTGGGCGGCGGCGATGATGAACAGCCAGCACTCGGCGAGTTCGACGATCACCTGGTGGACGGCCCCGCCGTCGAAGAGCTGGCCGACGCCGCGGGCGAGGCTCTGCTGGCCGGTGGCGACGGCGGCGAGGCGCTCGGCGTCGGCCCGTTCGATGGTGCGGGAGTGGCTGACGACCAGGCCGTCGTCGGAGAGCAGGACGGCGTTCCTGGTCCCGGGCACCGAGTCGACGAGTCCGTCCAGCAGCCAGTCCAGGTCCTGGTGGGTGGCGATCGTTCGGTTCATGACTGGTCATCCGTTCGTGTGGTTCGGGGGTCCGCGGCCGGCAGGGCCCAGGGGGAGGGGCCGGGCGCGGGCGTCGGGGAGCCGGCGGGGGCGG
This sequence comes from Kitasatospora sp. NPDC058243, assembly GCF_042882025.1. Classification (NCBI taxonomy): domain Bacteria; kingdom Bacillati; phylum Actinomycetota; class Actinomycetes; order Kitasatosporales; family Streptomycetaceae; genus Kitasatospora; species Kitasatospora sp. NPDC058243. The sequence continues at coordinate 215,626 of NZ_JBHVWW010000005.1, read as the reverse complement.
TGGGGGGAGCCGGTGGGGTCACGGCCCCGGGCAGCGGGTGCTCGCCGCTGTCCTGGGCGCGGGCGGCACGGGACTGGCGCTGGAAGGCGCCGATCGTCGCACCGGAGCGCTTCGCCGGGCGCTGGAAGGGGCCGCCGGCGGGCTCGGTGCCCTGGGCGGCGGGTTCGGCGCGGGGCCCGGCGGCGGGCTCGGCCCACTGCGGGCGGGGCGCCGGCGGGACGCGCAGTTCGGCGGCCAGGCTGGCCTGCCGGACGCGCTGGGGCAGCGGGGGCTGCTCGGTCTCGGTGGGGCTGAGCGGCACCGCGGAGGCGTACTCGCGGCGCTGACGCCGTTCGGCCAGCCGGTAGTGGTCGGCCGGGCGGTACTGCTCGTCGGCGTACGGGGCCTCGGCGTCGGTGACCCGGGCGTAGGCGATGTCCGGGTAGGCGGGCACGTCGTGCGAGGGCCGCTGGTCGGCCGGGGCGTCGGGGGCCGGGGAGCTGTGCTCGATCGGCTGCTCGGCATACGGGGTGGGGAACGGGGTGGGGAACGGCGCGGGCTCGGCGGTGGGCGCGGCCTCGGGCTGGACGTACTCGACGTGGCCGAAGGCCTGGACGGGGGCGGTCAGCGGGTCGTGCGGGAACTGCTGGGTCTGCGGGAGCTGCTGGGTCTGCCCGAGCGGTTCGACGTGCCCGACCGGTTCGACGTACCCGAGCGGTTCGGCGTACCCGGGCTGCTCCACGTGCTGGACCTGCCCGAAGGCCTCGACCTGCCCGAACGCCTCCACCGGCGGGAAGGACTCCACCGGCGGGAAGGAGCCGGCCGCGGCGAAGGCCTCCACGGGCGGGAGGGGCTCCGCCGGCGCGAAGGACTCTCCCGGCGGGAAGGAGTCCACGGGCGCGACCGGCGGCCCCGCCGGCGTCGGCGCCGGGGCCTCGTTGGAGGCGGTGAGCAGCGCCTTGCGGGAGCGCCGCACGAGCGGGATCGGTTCGACGGGGGCGTCGTCGGGCAGTCCGGCGTCGCCGTCGATGACGAGCTCGTCGGGGACGAGCACGACGACCCGGGTGCCGCCGAAGGCCGACGGCCGGAACTCGATCTTGAGTCCGTGGTGCGCGGCCAGCCGGGCGATGACGTAGAAGCCGAGGCGGACGTCGTCCGCCCGGGCGAGCACGTCGGTGCGGGGCGGGCGGCTCATCAGTTCGTTGGCGGCGTCGTACTGCTCGGGGTCCATGCCGAGGCCGCGGTCCTCGATCTCGACGGCGAGTCCGCGGCCGACCATGGCGGCCCGGACCTCGACCGGGGTGGGCGGCTTGGAGAAGGTGGTGGCGTTCTCCATCAGTTCGGCGAGCACGTGCGCGACCGGGCCGACGGCCCGCTCGGACAGCCACGGGTGGCCCTCGACGTCGATCATGATCCGGCGGTAGTCCTGCACCTCGCCCTGCGCGGCGCGCAGCACGTCCAGCAGCGGGACGGGCTTGCGCCAGCGCCGCTGCGGCTGGCCGCCGGCCATGATGACGAGGTTCTCCTCGTAGCGGCGCAGGCGGGCGGTGAGGTGGTCGAGGTCGAACAGGCCCTCCAGGACCTCCGGGTCCTCGTGCTTGCGCTCCAGCTCGTCGAGCTTGCGCAGCTGGCGGCCGATCAGCAGCTGGGTGCGGCGGGCGATGCGCTGGAGCAGCCGCTCGAAGCCGCGGTGCTGTTCGGCCTGCTTGACGGCGGCCTCGACGGCGGAGGCGCGGGCCAGGTTGAGGGCCTGGCCGAGGCGGGCGAGCTCGTCGGTGCCGTTGCCGTGCGGGCCGGCGGTGATGGTGCGGGAGTCGGCCTCGACGTCGACCTGCTCGCCGCGGCCGAGGCGTTCGACGACCTCGGGGAGGGTGCGCTCCATCTCCTCGGCCTGGGTCTGGAGCTCCTTGATGCGCCGGCGCAGCGAGCGGCTGAGCCGCCAGGAGGCGATGATCACCGCGACGACGGTGATCAGGCCGACGACGGTGGTCAGCACGACCGTGGTGAGGAGGGAGAGGATGGTGCCCTTGCCGACGTCGACGATGCCGCTGGTGCGGGTCTCGATGACCTTGACCAGCTGCGGGTTGAGCTGGTCGAGGGCCTGGCGCCACTGGTCCTGGGCGGCGGGGAGTCTGACGGTGCCGTTGGCCTCGGCCGCGGTGGGCTTGGTGAGCGACTGCTCGACGGCGGCCTTGGCCTGCCAGGCGGGGCTGTTCATCAGGTCGTGCCAGGCGGCGGACTCGCCGTCCGGGATGTACGGGAGGACCTGGACGGCGAAGAGGTGCTCCTGCGCCCCGACGGACTGCTGGACCTGCTGGTAGTCGGTGACGGTGAGCCGCCCGGTGGGCCAGCCGCGGGCGAGGATGGCGTCCTCGCGGGCGAGCATCTCCTTGGCCCAGAAGGCGTTCACCAGGGTCTTGGAGATCCAGGTGACCTCGCCGGTGTCGACGTGGCTGAGTGCGGTGAACAGCCGCAGGTCGACGGCGATCAGGTCGGTGTAGTACGTGTAGAGGGTCTGCTGGTCGATCGAGCCGTGGTCGACGGCGGCGCGCTGTTCGGCGAGCTTGCCCATCGCCTGGCGGGCCTCGGTGACGGCGGTGCGGACCTCTTCGGGGGCGCTGTCGGCGGTCTCGCCGGAGAGGACCTGGAACTGGCGGACCGCGTCGTCGGTCTGCTGGCGCTGGCGGCGCAGCTGGTCGGTGTTGCCGCCGGGCCGGGCGAGCGCCTCGGCGCTGAGCCGGCGTTCTTCCTGGAGGCTGTAGTAGACGATGTTGGACGGCTGGCCGGCCTTCTGGGCGAGCAGGCCCTGGGCGGCCTGGCGCTGGAAGGCGAAGACGGTCTCGCCGCTGGTGACCGCCCACAGGGCGGCCAGGGCGATGCTGGGGACGACGGCGAGGACGAGCAGCGCCGTCCGCAGTGACAGGCGCGGACGCCTGCGGGGGGCCTTCGGCGTCGGGGGCCGCCGATTCGCACGCGCGCGCAGAGCAGTCTCCTTGGGGATGGCGGCCGGCCTGAGCGGGGCGGGCCGTCCGGGGCACGGGCTTGACGAGGCGATACTAGTCATACCGTGTGATTGGAGTGAAAGTGCGTTCGCCGCCTGGACCGTGGTCACACACGCTCCGGACACAATGTCATCTGACGGTTGATCGTACGTGCTCGAAGCATCCCAGTTCGGAGCGGGTTGACGAGGCGTCGGCTGCCGGAGCGGGCGGCCGGGTGGCCGCCGTGTGAAAACTGTGTGCCCGCGCTCCGGATATCGCCCCCGGCCGCTCCACCCGCCCCGCCCGCCCCGCTCAGTCGGCCAGCAGGCGCGACCGGGTGGCCTCCAGCTCGGCCGCCAGCACCTGCCCGGCCTCCTCGGGATCACCCCGGTGCAGCGCCCCGACGAGGTCCGCGTGCGACGCGTAGCCGTGGTTCGGGTCCCCGCTGCGCAGCCCCAGCACCCCCACCAGGGCCACCAGGTGCTCCCTCAGGACGGGCGCGAACTGGGCGAACAGGTCGTCCAGCACCGGATTGTGCGCGGCCGCCACCACGGCGGTGTGCAGCGCGATGTCGGCGTCCACGAAGGCCGTGTCGTCCGCGCCGCCCGCCGCCAGCCGGGTGGCCAGCGCCGCGTCCACGGCGGTGAGGTCCGCCTCCGTGCGGCGCGCGGCCGCGAGCCGGGCCGCCTGCACCTCGACCATGGTGCGCACCTCGTAGACGTGCGCCAGCTCCGCCCGGCGCAGCCGGGTCGGCCAGTCCAGGGCGGGCCGGTCCGCCGTCACGAACACGCCCGACCCCTGTCGGCTCTGCACCATCCCGGCGCCGGCCAGCGCGCGCAGCGCCTCCCGGACGGTCGAGCGCCCGACGCCCAGTTCCTTCGCCAGGGTCACCTCGCCCGGCAGCTTCCCGCCCACCGGCCAGTGTCCTGCGGTGATCTGCTCCTCCAGGCGTCGGGTGGCCTGGTCGACGAGGGGGGAGCGGTGGAGGGGGCCGAGCGGGGACATTCGCGTTCACCTGTCAGCTTGTCTGAGGACTTGGTTCGTGGTTAGTCTACCCGGCATGCAGCCGTGGAGTCTCCCTCTGGGTGGCCTTCTTCTTGGTGGCCGCAGCGGGGCGTGACCGGACCGGCACCCCGCTGCGGGGCGCCGTCCTGCCGGTCCACCGGTACCTCCGTAAGGACTCATCATGCGATTCCCGACCCTGCGTACCCCCGCCGGCCCCGTCCCGGTCACCGCCCCCGCCTGGAACCCGCAGCGCCCGGGTGCCATGCCCTCCCACCGCTACCGGCCCGCCCACGAGCGCGTGCACGTCCCCGCACTGATGCGGCGCTGGCCCGGCCGACGGATCGGCCACGCCCCGCTGTGGGTCCCCGTCGACCTGCGCGACGGCAACCAGGCACTGGCCGAACCCATGGACCCGGCACGCAAACAGCGGATGTTCGACCTGCTCCTGGCCATGGGCTTCAAGGAGATCGAGGTCGGCTACCCCTCCGCCAGCCGCACCGACTTCGACTTCGTCCGGCAACTGGCCACCGTGCCCGGCGCGGTGCCCGAGGACGTCACCATCGTCGTCTTCACGGCGGCGCGCGCCGACCTGATCGACCGCACCTTCGAGGCCGTCGAAGGCCTGCCCCGCGTCGTCGTCCACCTCTACACCGCCACCGCCCCGCTCTGGCGCGAGGTTGTCCTCGGGCGCGACCGGCACGAACTGCGGGCCCTGATCACCGAGGCCGCCACCCACCTGGCACGTCGGGCCGACGGCCGGCCCGGGGTGCGCTTCCAGTTCTCGCCCGAGGTGTTCAACCTGACCGAACCGGACTACGTCCTGGAGGTCTGCAACGGCCTCACCGAACTGTGGGACGCCAGCCCCGACCGGCCCGTCGTCCACAACCTGCCCGCCACCGTCGAGATCGCCACCCCCAACGTCTACGCCGACCAGATCGAGTACCTGCACCGGCACCTGGAGCGCCGCGAGTCGGTGATCCTCTCCGTCCACCCGCACAACGACCGGGGGACGGGCGTCGCCTGCGCCGAACTGGCCGTGCTGGCCGGCGCCCAGCGGGTGGAGGGGTGCCTGTTCGGCAACGGCGAGCGGACGGGCAACGTCGACCTGGTGACGCTGGCGCTCAACCTGCACACCCAGGGCGTCGACCCGATGCTCGACTTCTCCGACCTCGACGAGATCCGCCGCACCGTCGAGTACTGCAACCGGCTGCCCGTGCACGAGCGCCACCCCTACGTGGGGGACCTGGTGCACACCGCCTTCTCCGGCACCCACCAGGACGCCATCAAGAAGGGCTTCGCCCACCACGCCAAGGTGGCGGCCGAGTCCGGCGTCCCGGCGCGCGAGGCACCCTGGTCGGTGCCGTACCTGCCGATCGACCCGGCAGACCTCGGCCGCGACTACGAGGCGGTCATCCGGGTCAACAGCCAGTCCGGCAAGGGCGGCATCGCCTACCTGCTCCAGACCGGGCACGGGCTGGAACTGCCGAGGCGGCTCCAGATCGAGTTCTCCCGGGTCGTGCAGGAGGCCACCGACGACAGCGGGCGGGAGGTGACGGCGGAGGAACTGTACGGGCTCTTCCGCGCGGAGTACCTGGACGCGGCGCCGGACTGGCCGTGGCAGGCCGGCGACGACTGGGCGGAGGTGGGCGGCCGGCGCGGCGAGGGCGCCGGGCCGCTCGACGCGGTGGCGGACGCGCTGCGGGTCGACATCCTGCACTTCAGCGAGCACGCCGTCGGTGCGGGTGCGGGTGCGGGTGCGGGTGCGGGTGCTGGTAGCGACGCTGTCGCCTACGTCGAGGCCCGGGTCGGCGGGGTCGGCGGACAGGTGGTCTGGGGCGCCGGGCGGGACGGCTCGGTGCTCACGGCAGGCGTGCGGGCGGTGCTCAGCGCCGTCGGCCGCGCGCAGCGGGAGTGACGGCGGGGGTGACGGCCGTCGCGCCGGAGTGACCCGTACGGGCGGGAGTTGTACGGACGGGAGTCGGACGGAGACGGCCCACCGCGACACCGTGCGCGGTGGGCCGTGCCGTCCACCTACATCGGTTTCGGTGTGATCACCGCGAACGGCGCGCCCTGCGGGTCGGCCACCACCGACATCCGGCCCGCCACCATGTCGAACGGCGGGGCGAGGACGGTGCCGCCGTGCTTGACGAGGGCGTCCACGGTGGAGTCGACGTCGTCCACCGCGAAGTACGTCAGCCAGTGCGCGGGCGTGCCGGGCGGGTCGTTGGCGAGCAGCGAGACACCGCCGACGGCCCGGCCGCCGACCCGCAGCTCCCAGTACTGCTCTGCGCCCTGCGCCGGCTGGATCTCGATGCCGAACGCCTCGCCGTAGAAGGCGGTGGCGCCGGGCAGGTCGCTGGTGTGCAGCTCGTTCCAGATCAGCGCGCCGCTCTCGTTGACGACCCGGGCGCCGAAGAACTCGCCCGGCTGCCAGACGCCGAACACCGCGCCCTGCGGGTCGGCGGCGATCAGCATCCTGCCGAGCTCGCCGACGTCCATCGCCGGGACCAGCAGGGTGCCGCCCGAGCCGACGATCGCGTCCTGGGTGGCCTGGGCGTCGGTGGTGGACAGGTAACTGGTCCACACGGTCGGCGGGGTGGGCATCCCCTCCGGGGCCATCGCCGGGCCGATCCCGGCGGACGGCTTGCCGTTCAGCTCACAGACCGCGTACCCGCCGAACTCGGCCGGGCCGACCTGCCCCTGCCAGCCGAACAGGTCGCGGTAGAAGTCCAGTGCCGCCTGCTGGTCCTGCGCCATCAGATCGACCCAGCACGGGGTGCCGGTCGTGTACGGGGTGGTGACTTCGGGCATTCTCGCTCCTTCAGGTGAGGTCCTGCGTCGGTCACCCTCTCGTCGCGGATCGCGCTCCGCCACTCGACACGCTGTCACGACCCGGCAGGTGGCGCCGGTCAGCGCCGGTCAGCGCCGTCGAAGCGGGCAGGGCGGGTTCGACTCTGAAGGGAGGCGGCCCCCAACCGGCATTGGCCGATGGGGTGCCGTCAGATCGACAGCAGGAAGCTGACGATCGCCCATGGCGGCCGTCGTGTTCCGGACGCCGCGGCAGATCTTCCGCATCCGGGTCGGGAAGATCGCTTGGCTGCGTGGCTACTTCGCGCCTGAGATGGTGAGTCGATGAACATCTGGCCGACCACGGCCGGCGTCAGGCCAGGGAGCGGAAGAAGGTCCGGATGTCGGCCACCAGCAGGTCGGGCTGTTCCAGGGCGGCGAAGTGGCCGCCGTGGTCGAACTCGGTCCAGTGCACGATGTTGTCGATGCGTTCGGCGAAGGCGCGGACCGGGAGGGTGATGTCGTGGGGGAAGACGGCCATGCCGGTGGGGACGGTGGAGGGGGCGGCCTCGGTCCAGCCGTTGCGGGCCGACTCCTTGTACAGCCGCGCGGAGGAGCCGGCGGTGGCGGTGAGCCAGTACAGCATCACGTTGGTGAGGAGGTGGTCCCGGGGTACGGCGCCTTCGGGAAGGCCGCTGTCGCAGTCCGTCCATTCGCGGAACTTCTCGATGATCCAGGCGAGTTGGCCGACCGGGGAGTCGGTGAGCGCGTAGCCGACGGTGTGCGGGCGGGTCGCCTGGACGGCGGTGTAGCCGGAGGTTTCGGCCTGGTGGCGGGCCCAGGTGTCGAGCCGTTCGCGGTCGAGGGCGTCGAGGACGGCCGGGTCGCCGGTGGGGAAGGTGGGGGAGGTGTTGACGTGCACGCCGATGACCCGGGCGGGGGCGGCGAGGCCGAGTTCGCGGGAGATGCCGGAGCCCCAGTCGCCGCCCTGGGCGCCGTAGCGCGGGTAGCCGAGGCGGTCCATCAGTTCGGCCCAGGCACGCGCCACGCGGCGGTAGTCCCAGTCGAGTTGGCGGGTCGGACCGGAGAAGCCGTACCCCGGGATGGAGGGCGCGACCACGTGGAAGGCGTCGCGCGGGTCGCCGCCGTGGGCACGGGGGTCGGTGAGCGGGCCCAGGATGTCCAGGAATTCGGCCACCGAGCCGGGCCAGCCGTGCGTGATGATCAGCGGGGTGGCGTCGGGTTCGGGTGAACGGACGTGCAGGAAGTGCACGTTGGCGCCGTCGATGGTGGTGGTGTACTGCGGGAAGGTGTTGAGCCTGGCTTCGTGTTCGCGCCAGTCGTAGCCGGTCCGCCAGTACTCGGCCAGGTCCTGGAGGTAGTGGAGCGGGACGCCGTAGTCCCAGTCGGTGCCGGGCAGCGAGTCGGGCCAGCGGGTGCGGGCGAGGCGGTCGCGCAGGTCGTCGAGCTGGTGCTGTTCGATCGCGATGCGGTAGGGGCGGATGTCGGTTTCGGCGGTCATGGCGGGGCCTTTCAGAGCTCGGGGAGGGGTCAGGTCGTCGGCAGGATGTGGGCGAGCAGGGCCGCTTCCAGGTCGCGCAGTGGGAAGGCCGGGTCCTCGGCGGCGAGGGTGAGGCCGCCGCGGATGCCGGCGAGGAGGAGCAGGCGGGCGGCAGCGGGGTCGGGGACGCGGCAGGCCGCCAGGGATTCGTCCAGGGCCTGGAGGAGGTCGGCGGAGGCGAGGTCGGCGCCTGCGGCGACCAGGACGGCGCGGGCTTCGGGGTCGGCGAGCAGGGCGGAGACGGCCCGGCTCTCCTCGACCTCCTCGGGGGCTGCGTCCAGGCCGAGCAGGGCGGAGCGGACGAGGAGTTGCAGGGTGGCGGCGGGGCTGTCGGCCGGCTGGGCGGCGAGCGCCGCGCGGGTCCGTTCGCGCCAGCCGTCGGCGATGTCGATCAGCAGGCCGTCCTTGCTGCCGAAGTAGCGGGAGGGCAGTCCGTCGGCGACGCCGGCCCGGGTGGCGACTTGGCGCAGGGTGGTGGCGCGGTAGCCCTGTTCTGCCATGAGCAGGACGGCGGCGCGCCGGATCTTGGCGCGGGTCGCTTCGCGGACGGCCGCCGAGGCCTCAGGCGTGCGGGGCATGGGGGTGTCCGGTTTTTGGTTGAACCATTGTTCAATATAAACACACGGCAAAGGTCCGCGTCACGCCCGGCGCGGGCCCGGGGAGTCGGAGGTGGCAGGGCAGCCGCTAGCCCAGCTGGTAGTGGACGATCTCGTCGGTCACGGTGGTCACGACGAAGCCGGTCTTCGTCAGGACCCTTCCCGAGGCGGGGTTGCCGACGCGGTGCTCGGCGGTGACCCGTGGGGTGCGGTGGTGGGCGAGGAACCGGCGCACCGCTGTGGTGGCGTAGCCGTGGCCCCAGGCGTCCTCGCGCAGGATGTAGCTGAGGCTGCCCGTGCGGCCGGTGATGCGGAGTCGGACGATGCCGATCAGGTCGTCGTGGACGTCGATGCCGAGGACGCGTGCGGTGCGCGGCCGCTGCGCGTCGGCCTCCCGGGCTTCGCGTACGTAGTCGTGGGCCTGGGCGGCGGTCATCTGGCCGAACCACAGGTCGGCGACCGACCTGCCGCTGTAGATCCGGCGGACGGCGTGGGCGTCGGCCGGCCGCAGCTCGCGCAGGTGCACCCTTCCTCCAAGTCGCGGCGCCGGTCCGGGACTTCACCCTGTCGAACGGGAAGCCGACGGGAAGCCCCGGACCCTGGGCGGCTCAGGCGAAGATGAGGCGGAAGATCTGGTTGTAGACGAAGAAGCCGCCGGGCTGGCCGGGGATCGGCTGCAGGTTGAACGTCTCGGCGAATTGCAGCGGCTTGTCGAAGGCGTTGTCGATGGCGAGGCCGCCCGTGACGGTGACCAGTACGCCGTTGCCCGGGGCGGGCTGCGCGTCGGTGGTGTTCACCTTGTGCTTGACGGCGGCCAGTTCGGGCGTCGTCAGCTTCGCGAGGATGTTCTGCTGCCCCTGGAACTGCTGGCTTTCCCACGTGAGCATCGACTCGGGTCGGTAGAGGCTGGAGAGGTTCCCGCGTCCCTGGCTGCCGGAGTCGAAGGTGGTGTAGTAGTGGCCCACGAACGAGTTGGCAATGGCGTTGAAGTCCATGCGCGGAACGTACCAGTCCGCTCACAACAGGTGTGCGCTGTTTGACAGATCTGGTTGGGGCTGCCAGAGGGGCGGCCGGCGCGCCTTCCGGGTGACGGGTCCTCGGCGGTGGTGGTGTGGCCGCCGTCCGGGATGCCGCGCGGGGCGTCGCCCAGGTTGCGGCGCAAGCGAATGATGCCGGAGGGTGGTCACATGGATACTCTTCGTGCGCGACCCTCGCGGCCCGCCCGTCGGCGGCGTCTCGCGCTCCTCGCGCTCCCCGTGACCGGTGGCCTGCTCGGCGCTGCCCCCGCCTCCGCGCCGCAGCAGGTAGCCCCGGTGGACCTGAGGACCGTCGTGACGGCCGCCGCCGCCCATGGGCAGCAGGTGTTCTCGGAGGCCGGCACCTCCTACTTCACGGTGCCCGCCGGGGTGACCGAGGTCCTCGTCCAGGCCTGGGGCGGCGGTGGTGGCGGGGGTGCCGGAGGGGGTGGCGGCGGCGAGGACTCCACCTTCGGGTCGGACGGGGTGGTGGAGGTGGGGCCGCGGGGTCGGGTTCGGGCGGGGGTGGCGGCGGTGCGGACACCGAGAACGGCGGCAGCGGGGAGTCGGGCTCCGCTCGCCCGGTGGGTCGGGGGTCCGGCAGTCGGCTCTCCAAGGGGGCGCCGACGCGTCGTCGTCAGCGGTAGGGGGCCCGCGTGGCGGTCGCACCCGGCGCGGTGGGGGCCACGCGCCGAGCGCATTGGCGCCGGGTTCCTCTCCGGCGCGGTCTGTTACCGTGGTTCGGTAGTGACGCGCGAAAACACGGTTCCCGGTATTGGTTAGTCCGGGCGGGGCTTGCGCTCTCAGCACACCGGTTCCCGGTAGTGCCCGGTGCGTCTCTTTCTCTCGTGATCTTTCTGAGAAAGGGACCTCTGTGTCTGACTTTCCCGTGGACGGCGTCGCCGTCCGCACCCCCGTTCCCGCCGCCCGGGATCAGGTCGCCCGCGCACCGTACCGGTGGCGCTGGGTCGCTCTGTGGGTGTTGCTCGCCGCCGAGGCGATGGACATGCTGGACGCGTTGATCGCCAATGTCGCGGCACCGTCGATCCGGGCCGACCTGGGCGGCGGCGCCGCCACGGTGCAGTGGCTGGGAGCCGCGTACGCGTTGGCGATGGCGGTGGGCCTGATCACCGGCGGTCGCCTCGGTGACATCGTGGGCCGCAAGCGGATGTTCCTGATCGGCGCGCTCGGCTTCACCGCCGCGTCCCTGCTCTGCGCGGTGTCCTGGTCACCGGGGATGCTGATCGGCGCACGCGGGTTCCAGGGCCTGTTCGGCGCGGTGATGATCCCGCAAGGCCTGGGCATCATCAAGGAGATGTTCGACGGGCCGGAGATCGGCCGGGCGTTCGGTCTGTTCGGCCCGGTGATGGCCCTGTCGACGGTGGGCGGCCCGGTCCTGGCCGGCGCTCTGGTCGACGCCGACCTCTTCGGCTCCGGCTGGCGCATGATCTTCCTGATCAACCTGCCGCTCGGCCTGCTCGCCCTGCTGGGCGGCTGGAAGTTCTTGCCGGAGTCACGCTCCACGCAGCGCCCCCGGCTCGATCTGGCGGGCGCCGGGCTGGCCTCGCTGGCCGCGTTGCTGCTGGTGCTGCCACTGGTCCAGGGGCGTGAACTGGGCTGGCCCACCTGGACGTTCGTGTCGATGGCGGCCGGGATCGGGCTGTTCGTGGTCTTCGGCCGGTACGAGGCCCGACTGGCCGGGGCGGGCGGCGATCCGCTCGTGGTGCCGGGCCTGTTCCGCAAGCGGGCTTTCTCCGGGGGTCTGGTGACCGGTGCGGTGTTCTTCGCGGCGGTGGCCGGCTTCTCGCTTGTGCTCAGCTTGTTCCTGCAGTCCGGCCTCGGTCTCACACCGCTGCGGGCGGGGCTGGCGAGCCTGCCCTGGTCGCTGGGGATGGTGCTCGGCTTCGCCGCGATCCAGGTCGCCGAACGGTTCGGCGCCGTCGAGCGGTTCGGCCGCCGGGTCATCCAGGCCGGAATCATGGTCATGGCCCTGGGCGTCGCCACCCTCGCCGTCACCCTGAACGCGGCCGGTACGGGTATGACGGCGTGGTACCTCGCTCCGGCGCTGATCGTCACCGGCCTGGGCACGGGCCTGGTCATGGGACCGTTCTTCGACACCGTGCTCGGTGCCGTCGAACCGCACGAGAGCGGCTCGGCCTCCGGGACCATCACCGCCGTCCAGCAGCTCGGCGGCGCGCTGGGCGTCGCGGTCCTGGGCACCGTGTTCTTCGGCGCACTCGGCGGGCGGATCGCCGGCGCCGCCGACCAGGACGCAGGGACCGTCGTGGTGGCCGGCTACAGCGCGACCCTGCAGATCACGCTGTGGGCCGGGGCCGGACTGCTCGCAGCGGCGCTCGCGGCCTCGTACCTGTTGCCCCGTCCCGTCCTCGCCCGGGAACCCCGAACGCGGGACGACGGGTAGGCCCCGGAACGCCCTCGGGCTCCTGGTCGGCGCTCCGACGTACTGTCGGTGTCATCGGTGTCGGTGGGTGCGGCTAGCGTGAGCGCAGGTGGGCAGTTGGGCTGATACCGGGGGGACCGATGGAGAAGGTGCCGGACCACGGCCGGACCGTGCGGAACGGTTCGCTCGCGATGATCGGCCTGGGGGTCCTGCTGTTCGTCCTCAGCCTGGTCTACCTGATACCGCACGACATGGGGGTGACGTCGGCTCTCCGCAGTCGCGGCGTCCACGTGTCGGCGGTCGTCACCGAGTGCACCGAAGTGAGCGCGCCGCAGGACAACCCGGCGGGCAACGCCCACTGCCGGGTGCGGTTCACGACGTCCGAGGGGGCATCCGTCGAGACCCAACTCGCCTACGTCACCGACACCGTCAAGGCCCACGACACCGTGACGGTGGTGTACGACCCCCGGCACACCGACACCGCCGCCCTTGCTTCGAGCATCGGTTTCTGGAACTCGCTGGGCCGGAACGTGCTCGATGTGGTCGCACTGGTCGCGTCCGTCGTCATGACCCTGCTGGGCCTCGCGGTCCATCTCGCGTACCGCCGGCTCACCCGGGCGCGCAGACGGCCCACCGCTCTTTAGGCGGTGAGCCGTTGAGGGGGAAGTCGATCAGACCTCGGCGGTGGCGGCGAAGGCGACGAACGCCTGCCAGGCGGCGGGGGTGAAGGTGTGGTGGGGACCGGAGGCGTCCTTGGAGTCGCGGACGAGGACGGCCTCGGTCGTCTCAGTGACCTCGATGCACCGGCCGCCTTCGTTGCTGCTGTGGCTGCTCTTGAACCAGACGAGTTCGTTGCTCACTGCTCCCCCTGGCGCGAAGCGTTCCTCAGGCTCGCCTGCTGCGTGATCACCTACCGACGCGTGTGGCGTGCACGGAGCCGAGCAGGCTGAGTGCCTCGGCGCTGGGGCTGCCGTGTTCGGCATGGTAGATGATCAACTGCTGGCCGGGGGCGTCCCGCACGTCGAATGCGTGGTGGGTGAGGGTCATGCCGCCGACGTCCGGGTGGTGGAGGTGCTTGTGTTCGCGGGTCTTGCCGCGCACGGTGTGGGTGTTCCACAGCCGGGCGAAGTCCTTGCTGCGCGTGCTGAGTTCGCCGACGAGAGCCCGTAGGCGCGGACCGCCAGGGTCGACGCCGGACGCCTGGCGCAGGTGCCCCACCACCGTCTCTGCCGTCCGCTCCCATCGGGGGTGGAACGGCCGACCTGCCGGGTCGAGGAAGACCATGCGGGCCAGGTTGTCCATCGCTTCGAAGGGGGAGTACAGGGCCTCGGCCAGGGCGTTGGCGGCCAGGATGTCCAGGACCGGGTTGATGACGAACGCCGGAGTGCCGGGGTAGCCGTCCAGCAGGACGCGCAGGGCGGGGGCGACCTGGTCGGTGGCGGCGACGGGCCGCTGGGACGGTGCGGTTCCGGACAGTTGGTGAAGGTGCGCCTGGGCGTCGGTGTCCAGCAGCAGCGCGCGGCTGAGCGCATCCACCACCTGCGCGGACGGGTGGCGTTCACGGCCCTGTTCCAGCCGGGTGTAGTAGTCCGCGTTCACCCCTGCCAGCACGGCGACTTCTTCGCGGCGCAGCCCGGCGACCCTGCGCACGCCGTGGCTCGGCATCCCGACCTCGTCCGGTCGCACGGCCGCACGGCGCGCCCGCAGGAACTCACCCAGCTGGTTGTCGGTCATGTGCCCAGGCTAGGCCGTGGGCCCGGTGTGCCGCCTGGGTGTACCGCACCCAGGCAGCACACGGCCTGGGCCGCCCGGAACACCTCGCCCAGACTCGGTGACCTACCGAGAGACAAGGGGCAGTCATGCCGGACCAGACGATCAAGGTCGTAGCGATCACCGGTGCCAGCAGTGGGATCGGCGAGGCGACCGCCCGCCGGCTCGCCGCCGACGGCCACCGCCTGTTCCTGGGAGCACGGCGCACCGATCGCCTGGACCGACTCGTCGCGGAGATCACCGCCGCGGGCGGCACGGCGGCGGCCCGGCGCCTGGACGTGACCGAGGCCGCCGACGTGCGGGACTTCGTGGCAGCGGCCGAAGAGCGGTACGGCCGCGTGGACGTGATGGTCAACAACGCCGGGGTGATGCCGTTGTCGCCGCTGGAGGCGCTCAGGACGGAGGAGTGGGACCGCATGATCGACGTGAACCTGCGGGGTGTCCTGCACGGTATCTCCGCCGCCCTGCCCGTGATGCGCGCCCAAGGTGGCGGGCACATCGTGAACATCGCCTCCGTCGGCGCGTACGAGGTCTCTCCCACCGCTGCCGTGTACTGCGCCACCAAGTTCGCGGTCCGTGCGATCTCCGAGGGCCTGCGTCAGGAGTCCGCCGGTGACGTCCGGGTCACGCTGGTCTCGCCGGGCGTCACGGAGTCCGAACTCGCCGACGGCATCGAGGACCCGGCCGCCCGGGAGGCCATGCGGACGTACCGCGCCGTGGCCCTGCCGGCCTCCGCGATCGCGGACGCCGTCGCCTACGCGATCTCCCAGCCGCCGTACGTCGACGTGAACGAGATCGTCGTTCGACCTGCGGCGAGCGCCCAGTGACGGAAGGAACCGGAATGCTGCACACCCCCGCGCTCGACGACCTGGCGCGCAGAGTACGTGGCCTGGAGGACCGGGACGCCCTGCACGCCCTCATGATCCGAGGCTGGCGGGCACTGGACCGCAAGGACTGGCGGACCTGGTCCGCCTGTTGGGCCGAAGACGCCGTGCTGGAGTTCGGGCCCTGGCAGCGAACCCAGGGAAGGGAGGCCATCCGCGCGAAGGTGGAGGAGGCCGAGTCGCCTTACACGAGCATCCAGCACCACATCCTCAACATGCACGTGGACGTGGCGGGCGACCGGGCGACCGGCATCGGGTACATGTGGTTCGTCGCCGTCACCGCTCCGGGGAGGACCTCTGCCCCCTACTCCATGGGCGGTCCCTACGACTGGGAGTTCCGCCGTGACGGGGACGGATGGCTCTTGACCCGGCAGCGGCTCGGGGTCTTGTGGACCGACGGCGAGGACACCCTGCGAGCCTTCGAACCGGAGTGACCGGAACTATGCTGATCAGGCCTCGGCGGTGGCGGCGAAGGCGACGAACGCCTGCCAGGCGGCGGGGGTGAAGGTGTGGTGGGGGCCGGAGGCGTCCTTGGAGTCGCGGACGAGGACGGCCTCGGTCGTCTCAGTGACCTCGATGCACTGGCCGCCCTCGTTGCTGCTGTGACTGCTCTTGTGCCAGGCGACCTCGACGCAAGCACCGCCTTCGTTGCTGCTGTGGCTGCTCTTGAACCAGGCGATCTCGATGCACTCGCCGCCTTCGTTGCTGCTGTGGCTGCTCTTGAACCAGATGAGTTCGCTGCTCACTGCTCCCCCTAAATCCGGGATGGCGTGGTCAGCTTGACGGTACGCCAACGGCCCGCCGCCCGGTAGGCGGTGGGCCGTTGGGAGGACGTTGATCAGACCTCGGCGGTCGCGGCGAATGCCACGAACGCCTGCCAGGCGGCCGGCTCGAAGGCCAGCTGCGGGCCGCTCTTGTCCTTGGAGTCGCGCACGTGGATGACGCCGGTTGTCTCGGCGACCTCGACGCAAGCGCCACCCTCGTTGCCGCTGTAGCTGCTCTTGAACCATGCCAGCTCGGTGCTCATCGTTCTCCCAGGATCTTCTCGATCAGGGCCAGGGACTCCTCGGGACCAAGGGCCTGCGCCCTGAGGATGTTGTAGCGCGCGTTCATGATCCGGACTTCCTCCGGGTCGGCGATCAGCCTACTGCTCGTCTGTACCTCGATGTAGGCGTGCTGAGGCCGACCCTTTGGTGCGATCAGAATGAACGGCCCGCCCATTCCGGCGTGCTCGGCTCTGTCCAGGGGCAGCACCTGGATGACCATGCCGCGGGTCCGCCCGATCTCCAGGAGTCGGCGGAGCTGGGCTGCATGCACGTCCCACCCTCCCAGGGGTCTGCGCAGTACGCTCTCGTCGATCACCCAGCTGAACATCCCCCGGGGCCACCGGGTCAGTACCTCCTGGCGCGCCATTCGCGCGGCGACCCGCATCTCGATCACCTCTTCTGACAAGGGGGGCTGTCTCATCGCATAGACAGCTCGGGCGTGCTCTTCGGTCTGGAGCAGCCCAGGGATGTCGAGCGTGGCGAAGTCATGGGACTCGATTGAGTCGACCTCCAGGGTTGCGTAGCCCCGGAACCAGGCCGGGTGTCGCAGCCGCGCCTTGGCCCGCGCCCGCATCACGTCGTCCTTCGTGATGGCCAACAGGCCGCCGGCGTTGAGGACTTTGTCCGCCGCCACCAGGAACTCCGGCTGCGGGGTGCGCTTTCCGCGCTCGACCGCGCCGATCAAGTGCTCTCCGTAGCCGACGCGTTCGCCGAGTTCCTTCTGCGTCATCCCGGCCCGCTCCCGCAGGAGCTTGATCTGCTTCCCGATGGCGCGGAAGAAGTCCGACACCTCGCTCAGGTCCTCCTGCAGTTCCGTGCGAACGTCGTCGTCCGACTCGATGTTGCGTCCTGCGCCCATCGCGACCACCCCGTTAGTGATTCGGCCACACGAACAAAAGCTGTCCGCACCCGGACAGGCACTCTCCGTACTCCCCGGATGCATGGTCAGCGTACGTCCGCGCCGTCACGATTTTTTCCATGACGACCGACATCCCCCTCGACAGCCCCCGCCGCCACACCATCACCCTCGCCGCCACCCCCAAGGGCGCCGCCATCGGCCGGCGCATCACCAGGCGTCAACTCACCACCTGGGGGCTGAACTTGTCCCACACCGAGCCGTACTACTCGGCTCTCCTGATCGTCGCGGAGCTCGCCGCTAACGCGACTACCCATGGCCGCGTTCCGGGGCGCGGCTTCGAGCTTCACCTCTGTCTCACCACCACCGTGCGCCGGGGCACAACCTTGCGCATCGAGATCTCGGACTGCCGGGGCGACCGCTTCCCCGCCCTGCCCGCCGTCCTCGCCCCCAACTCCCAGTCCGGGCGCGGCCTCACCCTCATCGACGCCCTCGCCGACCGCTGGGGCACCATCCCCCGCCACCCCAACGCGAAGACCGTCTGGGCCGAACTCGACCTCTCCGCCGCCCCCGATGCGTCCTGAACCCCGCCATAGTCCGGGCAGCGCGACGCTCTGCACCCTCCTCCCGTTCGTCCTCCTGCTCGCGCTTCTCGCCTGGATCCACCCCCTCACCGCCCACCACCACCCGAACCGCCACCCCCGCCCCGTCGCCACCTCCACCCCAACCGCCCCGTAAAGCAAGAGGAGTGGGAAGTCGGCCCCGCCGACTTCCCACTCGACTCCGTCGGGGCTTGTCGTCGGCCGATGTAACTACTACAGTTACGACATGGAGAGGGGTGATGGGCGGCATGAGCGCGAACAGTAGGTTGACCGTCGCCGCACACGCCCTGACCTGGATCGGGCTGTACCAGCGCCGTGGCCACGAGGTTGCCACCTCCGAGCAGATCGCGACGAGCGTCAACACCAATCCCGTGGTGATCCGCCGCCTGCTGGCCCAGCTGCGCAAGGCGGGCCTGGTCGACTCGCGAAGGGGTGCCGGGGCCGGCTGGACGCTGTCGCGGGACCTGTCGGCGATCACCCTGCTCGACGTCTACGAGGCGGTGGAGCCGGGACCGATCTTCGCCCTGCACCCCGCCACGCCCGACCCCGAGTGCGTCGTGGGCCACGGCATCGCTCCGGTGATGGCCGCCGTCTACGGCGGGATCGAGGCCACCCTCCGCCGGGAGTTGGCGGGGACCACGCTGGAGGATGTGCTGCGCGACGTGCTGAAGGCCGCCTAGCCTCGGCCGTGGCAGTGCTTCCTGCGTCGCTTCCTGCGCCGCTTTTTGTGCCCAAAAATGTAACAAGAATAGTTACGTCAAGATTCGGAGAATCTCATGGGACAGCTGGACAACAAGACCGCCCTCGTCACCGGCGCCTCCACCGGCATCGGCCTGGCCATCGCCCGCCGCTTCGCCGCCGAGGGGGCGACCGTGTACCTCACCGGGCGCCGCGAAGCCGAGCTGGCGGCCGCCGTCGAGCAGGTCGGCAGCCGGGGTGTCGGCATCCGGGGCGACGTGTCGAAGCTCGACGACCTCGACCGGCTCTTCGCCGAGATCACCGAACGCAGCGGCCGGCTCGACGTCGTCGTGGCCAACGCCGGCCTCGGGGACTTCGGCCTGCTCGGCGAGATCACCGAGGAGGAGTACGACCACACCACCTCCGTGAACCTCAAGGGCACGGTCTTCACCGTGCAGAAGGCCCTCCCGCTGCTGTCGGCCGGCGCCTCGGTGATCCTGCTCTCGTCCAGCGCGGCCCTGCGCGGCGTCCCGGGCCTGGGCGTCTACGCCGCCACCAAGGCCGCGATCCGCAGCCTCGCCCGCACCTGGGCCACCGAACTCGCCGGTCGGGGCATCCGGGTCAACGCCCTCACCCCGGGCCCGGTCGCGACCCCCGGGGCCGACGAGCTGCGGGCGGCGTACCCCCAGGTCGATCAGGCCGTCGCCACGACCCCGCTCGGCCGCATCGGCCGACCCGAGGAGGTCGCCGCCACCGCCCTCTACCTGGCCGGGGACCAGAGCTCCTTCACCACCGGCGCGGAACTGCTCGTCGACGGCGGCGTCACCCAGCTCTAGGGGATTCACCTCGGGACAGAACCTGAGCGGAGTGGAAAAGCGGAGTGGGAAGTCGGACCCGCCGACTTCCCACTCCCTCACCGGACTTCGGTCAGCGACACAGGGCCGTGTCCACGACGTTCTCGACGTGCTCCGAGCCGGCGGCGTCCGGCGGGACGGTGGTCACCGCGATGTTGACGGCGCGGCCGTCGTCCGTCGCCCCGCCCCGGGTCTCGTAGCCGGGGATGTCGCCGCCGTGGCCCCAGTAGACGCCGCCGCAGGACAGCGGCCGGCTGATGAGCCCCAGGCCGTAGGCGGCGCCGCTGTCGCCGATGGGGACGGTGGTGCGCATCTGGGCGAGCTGGGCCGGTTGCAGGAGGCGGCCGCCGAGGAGGGCGGTGAAGAACTGGTTGACGTCGGAGTTGGTGGAGATCATCTGGCCCGCCGCCCCGCCCGCGGAGGGGTCCAGCTCGGTGAAGTCGATCAGGTGCCCGTCGGCCGCGTCCTTGCGGTAGCCCTGGGGGTGGGCCTCGCGGATGGTCCGGTCGCCCTGGGCGGGGTAGTAGGTGTGTCGCAGGCCGAGGGGCTTGATGATGCGCTGGTCGATCTGCTCGGCGATGGGGCGGCCGGTGACCTTCTGGACGACCAGGCCGGCGAGCACGTAGTTGGTGCTGCTGTACTTGAAGCTCGCCCCCGGGGCGAAGTCGGCCTTGTGCTGGAAGGCGATGTCCAGCAGGTCGCGCGGCTCGAAGTACCGGTGCTGGAGGGAGGGTTCGTCGAGGTCTCCCTCGTAGTCCGGGAGCCCGCTGGTGTGCTGGAGGAGCTGGCGGACCGTGATGTGGCGCCCGTCGATGCCGTCGCCGCGGACCAGGCCCGGGAGGTAGGTCTCGACGGGCTCGTCGAGGCCGATCTTCCCCTCGCCGACCAGCTGCAGCACGACCACCGCCGTGAACGTCTTGGTGTTGCTGCCGATCCGCACCTGGCCGTCGACCGGCACCTTCGCGCGGGTGGTGACGTCGCCGACCCCCGCGGTGTAGGTGCGGGTGCGGCCGTCACGGCCCTGGACGCTGGCCAGCGCGGCGGGCAGGCCGTCGTCACGGACCAGCGCGTTCAGCCCCTGCTGGACGGTGTCCGGGCGGGGGGCGGCGGCGGCCGTGGACGGCGCCAGGGCGGTGCCCGCGGTCATGACGCCGACGGCCACCGCGGCCGCCGCCGCCACGACGACCCCGCGCCGACCGGCCTGCGGGCGCCGGGAGGAAAGCCCGGAGGAAAGCCGGGACGAACGCCAGGAGGAAGGTCGGGAGGAAAGCGGCTGCCACATCTGCTCACGCACGAGTCAACTCCGGTGCAATCAAGGGGAGGCCGGGAAGTCCTCCCCGGCTGTGATCGCCAGTCTGCTCGGGCGGCCCGCCGATGACCTCCCTCGACCGGGGGAGCACTTTCTCCCACGTTTCCGCGATGCGCACCGACCGCCCCGCACGCCGATCCCACGCCGATCGCCCCGCGCACCGACGCGGGGCCGGGCCACCACGGGGGGGGGGCGGAGCCTCTGGGGTGGGTGGGGGGAGGGGGTGGCCCCGGTGGGTGCGGGAAGACTCGGTGAATGGCCGT
>NZ_JBHVWW010000005.1:65732-195028 GCF_042882025.1 Kitasatospora sp. NPDC058243 | reverse complement strand
CCGGGGGAGCGGGCCGGCCCCGCGGGCCTGGTCGGGCGGCCGTGGCCGCCCGGTCGTGTTCAGCCGGTCGCGTCGACCGCTACTCGGTCAGCATCTTCTCGCCGGCGTCCGGCAGCTTGGTGCCGTTCTTGTCGAAGAACTGCCACGACGTCACCTTCTTGCCCGGCTGCTCGGGTACCACCAGCCGCTGGTACGGGGAGTCCCCGACGGCCTTCAGCCACGGCTCCATGACCGTGCCGTCCGACCAGGTCACCAGGACCTTGCCGACGTCCGGGCCGAGGGCCATCACGGCGAGCTTGATCGGGAGCGGACCGGGCGTGCCGGACTTGTCCCGGGCGCCCATCAGGCCGCCGCTGAACGTGTCGGCCATCCGCGGGTCGAGGTGGCCCGGCGCCGGGTAGCTGCCCGCGTTGTCGTGCGGCTGGCGCACCCCGTCCAGGGTGACGTAGTCGTTCACGACGTCCTCGTTGGGCTGCCAGTACTGCTGGACGTACGCCTCCGTCGGCTTGTCGAGCGAGGAGTCGACGGCGTGGCGCTCCTCCCAGACGGCCACCGCCTGCTCGTACGCCCGCTCCTTCGGGGCGACCGGCCAGAGCGCCGTCCAGAGCTTCCACGTCTTGCCGTCGGGGGTGTTGCCCTGGGCGAGCGTCACCCGGACCGGGGTGAACGGGTCCCGCTCGGCCGTCGCCGTGCCGGACGGCTGGGCGGCCGGGCCGCCCCCGGTGCCGCCGCCGGGACCGCCGTTGGCCGGGACGAGCGCCTGGGCGCCGCTGCTCGCGGGGGAGCTGTGCAGACCCGCCATCGTCCCGCCGCCCAGCACCACCACCGAGGCCAGTGCGAGCGCGCCGACCACCGACCGGCGACGGCGCCGGATCCGGCGGCCGCCCGCCATGATGTCCGCCATCGGCGCCGGGCTGATCCTGGCCCCGGCCGCCACCTCCGCCAGGCCGAGTCCGACCCACACGTCGCCGTCGTCGCCCGCCGCGCCCATGCCGACCGTCCCGCCGTTGCCGCCCGCGCTCATACCGCACCTCCGATGCTCGTCATGCCCTTGATTTCCTTCAGCGCTGCGGCCCCCCGCAGTCTCGCGATCCCCTTGGCCGCGTGGCTGCGCACGGCGCCCGTCGAGCAGCCCATCGCCTCGGCGGCCTGACTGTCGCTCAGGTCCTCCCAGTAGCGCAGCACCACGGCCTCGCGCTGGCGGGCCGGCAGGGCGGCCAGCGCCGTCATCAGCGCGCCGCGCTGGTCGGAGCGGGCGTAGCAGTCCTCTGCTCCGGCCTCGTCCGGCACCGCGTACACCAGCAGCTCCGGCGCGCGACGGCGCCAGCGGCGGGCGTGTTCGTTCACCAGGATCCGCCGCACGTAGCTGTGCGGATCGCCGGCCCGTCGCACCTTCGCCCAGGCCGCGCAGGCCTTCTCCGCCGCGGACTGCACCAGGTCCTCGGCCGCGTACTGCTCCCCGGCCAACAGGTATGCCGTCCGCAGCAGCCGTGGCCAGGCCCCGACGATGAACGCCTGGAACTCCTCGTCCCGGTCGGTCTTCGTGCCTCCCATGAGCACCTCCTCACCCACCTAGAGCCCGGAAGCGGCCCAAAGCGCTTACTCCCGCCGATCACCAAACCGGTTGGCGTCCCCCAGCGGCGTCGATACGATCCGCGGATGATCCTCTCCCATGACGTATCTCATGACCTGCCGGGCGACCGCCCCACCGTGGTGCTGCTGCACTCGTCCGTGTGCGATCGGAGGATGTGGGACCCGCAGTGGCAGGGGCTGGTCGACGCGGGCTACCGGGTGATCCGGGGCGACTTCCGGGCCTTCGGCGACACGCCGCCGGCCGACGCCCCGTACAGCGACGCGCAGGACGTGCTGGCGCTCCTCGACCACCTGGGCGTCGAGAGCGCCGCGCTGATCGGCGCCTCGTACGGGGGGAAGGTCGCCATGGACGTGGCGGCGCTGCGCCCCGGGGCCGTCACCGCGCTGGCCCTGCTCTGCTCCGGGGCGGCCGAGCACGTCGCCGGTGACGCCCTGATGGCCTTCGCCGCACGGGAGCGGGAACTCCTCGCGACCGGGGACGTCGAGGGCGCCGTCGAGCTCAACGTCGAGACCTGGCTGGGCCCGGAGGCGGGCGACGAGGCCCGCGAACTCGTCCGCCGGATGCAGCGGCGCGCCTTCGAGGTGCAGACGGACGCCGAGATCGGCCCCACCGACGACGAAGCGGACCTCTCCCGGATCACGGCGCCCTGCCTGGTCGTGACCGGCGGCCACGACGTGGACGACTTCCGGCAGATCGCCGACTCCTTGGCGACCCGGATCCCCGGCGCCCGCCGGCTCGAACTGCCCTGGGCCGGCCACTTCCCCGGCCTCGAACGGCCCGAGGAGACCTTCGAGTTGCTCACCGGATTCCTCCGCGAGACGGCGTAGGCGCCCCGAGGAGCGCTGCCTCAGCCGGCGGAGTCGCGCCGGTCGGGGTAGGCCGGGTCGGGGCAGGGCGGATCGGGGCAGGCTTGGCCGGGGAAGGCCGGGTCGGGATCGTCCAGCAGCAGCTCCAACAGCGGTACGGCCGCCTCCAGTTGACGGCACTGCTGCGGGGTGAGCCGCGCGCTGCGGCGGGCCAGCAGGGCGGAGCGCTCCCGGCGGATCCGGGTGATCGCCGCCAGGCCGGCCGGAGTGAGTTCGAGCAGCTGGGAGCGGCCGTCCAGCGGGTCGGGGGTCTTGGCGATCAGGCCGTCGGCGGTCAGCGGGGCGATCGTGCGGAGCACGGACGGCACGGCCACCCCCTCCCGCGCGGCGAGTTCGCCGAGCCGCAGCGGGCCGTGCACCTCCACCCGGGCCAGGGCGGAGAGTTGGGCGACGGTGAGGTCCTGGCCGCCGGAGGCGCGGGCCATCTGCCGGTTGAGCCGGCCGATCGCCAGGCGCAGCCGGACGACGGCCTTGGCGGAGAGACCGGCCCCGGCTGCGCCGTGGCTCCCGGCCTGGGCGTCGGCGTCGGCGGCGGTTGCGGCCTCGGCGTCGGTCGCGGTGTCGGCGCCGGTCGCGGTGTCGGCGTCGGCGCCGGTCACGGAGTCGGTCACGGCATCGTGCCCGGTCATGGCCTGCGGGCCTTTCCGCGCGGTGCGGGCCGGCCCACACCGGGCCGTTCAGCGGGCCCGACCGTGCCCGGCCGGGTGCGGCGGGGCCGGCGCGGCCCGGTCCGCTCGCGGACCAGCGAGGCCGCCGCGGCGACCAGCGACATGGCGATCGCCAGCCAGAACACCACGACCAGGCCGTCGTGGAAGGGGCCCGAGATCAGTTGCGGGAAGAACTCCCGGCCGGTCAGCGTCCGGGCGTTGGCCGCCGGCAGCATGCCGAGCACGTGCGGGCCCAGCAGCTGCTGGATCGGGTTGTACCCGAGGAACGCGGCGAAGAGCGTGCCGACCGGTGGCAGCGAGGCGATGGTGTGCGCGTCGGCGGCGGGCACGCCCTGCGCGGTCAGTCCGGCGGTGAGGGTGTGCGGCAGCGAGCCGGCCAGGCCGGCCACCATCAGCGAGAAGAAGACGCCGATCGAGAGCACCATGCCGGCGTTCTGGAAGGTGGCCCGCATGCCGGAGGCGGCGCCGCGGGCCTCGGCGGGCACGCTCGACATGATCAGCGAGGTGTTGGGGGCCGCGAACAGGCCGCCGCCCAGCCCGTTGAGGAACACCAGGACGGCGAACCACGGGTAGCCGAAGTCGGTGGGCAGGAGCAGCAGTCCGGCGAAGGACAGGGCCATCACCACCAGTCCGCCGGAGGCGAACAGCCGGGCCCCGGCGCGGTCGGAGAGGTAGCCCGAGACCGGCCCGGCGGCCAGGAAGCCGACGGTCAGCGGGACGAGGTAGATGCCCGCCCACAGCGGGGTGTCGGCGTAGTCGTAGCCGTGCAGCGGCAGCCAGATCCCCTGCAGCCAGATGATCAGCATGAACTGGAGGCCGCCGCGGGCGATCGAGCCCAGCAGGGTGGCCGCGTTGCCGCCGGCGAAGACCGGGTCGCGGAACAGCGCCAGCGGGAACATCGGCTCGGCGACCCTGGACTCGACCAGGCAGAAGGCGATCAGCAGCGCCACGCCGCCGAACAGCCCGCCCATCACCCAGGGGCTGGTCCAGCCCATGGTGTGGCCGCCGTAGGGCTGGATGCCGTAGGTGATCGCGGCCAGCAGGGCGGTCAGGCCGACGGCGAAGGTGACGTTGCCCCACCAGTCGATCCGGGCGGGCCGCCGTACGCCGGTCTCGCGCAGCGACCGGTAGGCCCAGACCGTGCCGAGGATGCCGATCGGCACGTTGACCCAGAAGATCGACCGCCAGTTCCACTCGGCCAGCAGCCCGCCCAGCACCAGGCCGATGAAGGAGCCGGCGATGCCCGCGACGATGTTCACCCCCAGCGCCATGCCGCGCCGGTGGGCGGGGAACGCGTCGGTGATGATCGCGGCCGAGTTGGCCATCAGCATCGAGCCGCCGATCGCCTGCACCACCCGCCAGCCGATCAGCCACAGCGCGCCCGGCCCGCCGTGCAGCGGGTCGAGGGAGAGGGCCACCGAGGTGAGGGTGAAGATCAGGAAGCCGGCGTTGTAGATCCGGACCCGGCCGTGGATGTCGCCCAGCCTGCCGAGGGTGACCACCAGGACGGCGGTGACCAGCATGTAGCCCATCAGCATCCACAACAGGTAGCTGACGTTGCCGGGTTGGAGCGGGTCGAGGCCGATGCCGTTGAAGATCGCGGGGAGGGAGATCAGGACGATCGAGGCGTTGACGGTGGCGATCAGGGTGCCGAGCGTGGTGTTGGAGAGGGCGACCCACTTGTACCGGGGATGGTCCGCCGCCACGGCTCCGCGGACCGCGCGGACGGGCCGGCGCCTGCCGTTGTTCGGGATCTTCGTCGCCACCGCTGCCCCCAGGTGAGTGGCAGACCGGGGCCGCCAGTCGGAGAGTACTTCGATAGCTTTCGCTAACTAACGATAGTCCGACCACCCCACTGCCGGTAGCCCGCAGGCGTCCCGGAGGCCGCCACCGGCCACCGGCCACCGGCCATCGGTCCGCTCCCGCGCTGCCGGGAGCCCGGCGGCCGGTTCGTGCTCGCGGGCCCGCGTTCGCCGACCCGGCTGCTTTCCGACGCGTCGCATGCACATTTCCACCACATTCCCGCAGTGCTGCGCCGCCTTTCGCGGCGCCGGATGTCCGAATTGCCTGACCGGGGCGGCTTCGTGTCGAATTCCTTGACATGACCACCTTCTCGTTTTCGTCTGTCGCAAGTAAAACTTCGCAAAGAATGGCTCTCCACAGGGGGGTCACTGACCTGCGCAATCAACATATTGTTGCAGCTCAGAGGCCTGATGATCACCCTTCGCCATACGGGTGTAACCGGTCGTGTCCGCGCCGACCGGCATTCCGCAGGAGTACGGTTCCGGAGGAATCGCCGGGCGTGCTCGCGAGTAAAGTCGAGCAGCCTTGCGGGACTATTCGCCATGCCGTGAAAAGCCGTACCGGGAATTGGTGCGAAGTATGGGTCAGAAAAAGGGTGAGCCGGGGGCCTCGGGGGCCGCCCGCCCGATATCCCTCAAGTTAGCCGTCGAAGTCCTGCGCGGCGTCGCGCAGGTGGACTTCATGCCGTCCGCCGTCTGCGGCCTGTTCTTCGTGGCCGCACTCTTCGCGGCCGGCTGGCGCTACGGCGTCTACGGACTGCTCGGCAGCGCCGTCGGAACCGCCGTCGCGTACGGCCTGCGGCTGGCGCGCGACGCCGTCGAGGCCGGGCTGCACGGCTACAACGGCTGCCTGGTGGCGCTGGGGTGCGCGGTCTTCCTCGGCCCCGACCACCCCGCCACCGTCGCGGCGGCCGTCCTCGGCGCCGTCGTCGCCGTGGTGGTCACCGCGGGCCTCGGCGCGGTGCTCGACAGCTGGAAACTGCCCGCGCTCACCGCGCCGTTCTGCCTGGTCGCCACCGCGACGACGGCCGCGGCGCCCGGCTTCCGCCACCTGTGGCACGGCACCGGCGCCCCGACCGCCCTGGCCGGGCCGGCCGCCGGCCCGATCGGGCTGACCTGGGACCAGCTGTGGCACGGGTTCTTCGCCAACATCGGCCAGATCTTCTTCATGCCCCAGTGGTACGTCGGCCTGCTGTTCCTGGCCGGCATCTTCGCGGCCAGCCGCCCGGCCGGCCTGCTGGCCTGCGCGGGCAGCGCGACCGGGCTGCTCACCGCCTGGGCGCTCGGCGCGCCCGCCGACGCCGTCGGCCAGGGGCTGCTCGGGTACAGCGGGGTGCTCGTCGCGATGGCGCTGTGCGGCGTGTTCGTCGCCCCCGGCGGGTGGAGCGCGGCCTACGCCGTCCTCGGCGCGGCCGCCGCCACCGTCCTGACCCCGGCGCTGGCCGCCGCCACCGCGCCGTTCGGCGGCCACGCCTTCACCTGGCCGTTCGTCCTGACCACCATGCTGTTCCTGGCGGCGGTGCCGGCCATTCCCCGGCTGCGCAGAGTCTGACCGGGTTTCGGTGGTCCGAATTCCCGCCCGTGACAGGCGTGTTCATTCGGAGTTCCTGCGGAGTTCCCTCGGAAAGGAAGAGTGATTCCCGTGAATCTCGCCCCGCGTGAGATGGACAAGCTGTACATCTACGTCGTGGCCGATCTGGCCCGCAAACGCCGCGACCGCGGTGTGAAACTGAACTACAGCGAGGCCTGCGCGCTGATCAGCGAGGCGATCATGGAGGGCGCCCGGGACGGGCGCACCGTCGCCGAGTGCATGGAGATCGGCAAGCAGGTCGTCAGCGGCGAGGACGTCATGCCCGGCGTCCGCGAGATGCTGCCGCTGCTCCAGGTCGAGGCCGCGTTCCTGGACGGCACCAAGCTGGTCTCCTGCCACGACCCGGTGGGTGCCTGAGCCATGACGGTACGTCAGTCGGAAACGGTGACCGGTCCGACGCCAGGGTCGACCTCGGCGCCGGCGCCGACCTCGGCCCCGGTACCCGCCGCCACGGTGGTGCTGGCCGGCGGGCACGAGAGCGACGGCGGCCGGGACCTGGCCGCCCTGGTGGAGCGCGAGCCCGCCGTCCACGCCGCGGCCGCCGCCGGCCGGGCGCTCGGCGAGGCCGTCCGCTCGGCGCTGGCCGCCACCGACGGCCCGGTGTGCGTCGTCCCGATGACGCTGGGCCGCGACCCGAAGCTGGTGGCCGACACCGCCCGGGCGCTGCGCTGGCTGGCAGCAGGGGAGGGGCGCGGACGACTCGCCCTGACCGGGGCGTTCGGCGGCAAGGACCACCTCGTCGGCTGGCTGCGGGCCGCGGCCTCCGCCGCCCCCGGGCCCGACGGCGCCGTGCTGGTCACCGCCCCGGCGGCCGGCCCCTTCGAGGACGCGGACCTGTTCCGGATCGCCCGGCTGGTCCGCCAGTACGGCCACCACCGCTGGGTCGAGGTGGCCTTCGCGGGCGGCGACCCCGACCTCGCCGAGGGCGCCGAACGCTGCCGGCTGCTCGGCGCCCGCGAAGTGACGGCCGTCCCGGCCTCGTTCGGACCGGCGCTGAGCACCGAACTGCCCGGGGTGCGGGACGGCGGGCCGCTGCTGCGGCCGTCCGCGATCGCCGGCGTCGTCGCGGCCCGCACCGCGGCGGCCCTGCACCTGCTCGGCCACGGCGAGGACGGCATCCTGGCCGGCCTCGACGCCGAGCACGGGCACGGCTACGCCCACAGCCACGGCCCCGGCGGGGACCACTCGCACGGCCACGGCCACGGCCACGGTGGCACCGGCGGGCACACCCACGGCCACACACATCACTGAACCGACTGAACTGAACCGACAGAGAGGAAGGGCCCGCCATGTCTGGTGGCGCCACGTACCTGTACGGCGACGACCCGGTGGAGATCAACGCCGGTCGCGCCCAGGTCACCATCACGGTCAGCAACACCGGCGACCGGGCGATCCAGGTCGGCTCGCACTACCACTTCTTCGAGGCCAACCGCGCCCTCGACTTCGACCGCAACGCCGCCTACGGCAAGCACCTGGACATCCCGGCCGGCACCGCCGTCCGCTTCGAGCCGGGCGACACCAAGGACGTCACGCTCGCCGAGTTCGGCGGCCACGGCCGCCTGATCGGCTTCAGCAACCTCGTCGACGGCGGCATCAGGTCGGCCGACACCCGCGCCCGGGCGATCGACCGGGCGATCGCCCTCGGGTTCAAGGGCACCAACCTCGACCACAAGGAAGGCGACCGCTGATGGCCACGCTGTCCCGCAAGCAGTACACCGATCTCTTCGGGCCCACCGTCGGTGACCGCTTCCACCTCGCCGACACCAACCTCGTCGTCGAGATCGAGAAGGACTTCAACCAGGGCCACTACGGCGACGAGGCCGTCTACGGCGGCGGCAAGGGCATCCGCGACGGCATGGCCCAGGACCCGGCCGCCACCTCCGCCCAGGGCGCGCTGGACCTGGTGATCACCAACGTCGTCGTGATGGACGCCGTCCTCGGCGTGGTCAAGGGCGACATCGGCGTCAAGGACGGCTTCATCACCGCCGTCGGCAAGGCCGGCAACCCGCACACCCAGAGCGGCGTGCACCCCCGGCTGGTCATCGGCCCCGGCACCGAGGTGATCTCCGGCGAGCACCTGATCGCCACCGCCGGCGGCATCGACACCCACATCCACTTCATCGCCCCGCAGCAGGTGCAGGAGGCGCTGAGCAACGGCATCACCACCCTCATCGGCGGCGGCACCGGCCCCTCCGACGGCACCAACGGCACCACCTGCACCCCCGGCCCGTGGAACATCCACCGGATGTACCAGGCGGTCGAGGACCTCCCGGTCAACGTCGGACTCCTCGGCAAGGGCAACGGCTCGCTGCCCGGCGCCCTGCGCGAGCAGGTCGAGGCCGGCGTCTGCGGCCTCAAGGTGCACGAGGACTGGGGCAGCACCCCCGCCGCCATCGACAGCGCGCTCGGCGTCGCCGACGAGTACGACGTCCAGGTGGCCATCCACACGGACACCCTCAACGAGGGCGGCTTCTTCGAGGACACCCTCTCCGCCATCGACGGCCGCACCATCCACACCTTCCACACCGAGGGCGCGGGCGGCGGCCACGCCCCCGACATCATGCGGATCGCCGGAGAGCCCAACGTCCTGCCGTCCTCCACCAACCCCACGCTGCCCTACACCGTCAACTCGGTCGACGAACTGCTGGACATGGTGATGGTCTGCCACCACCTCAGCCACGACATCCCCGAGGACGTCTCCTTCGCCGACTCCCGGGTCCGCGCCGAGACGATCGCCGCCGAGACCGTCCTGCACGACGAGGGCGTCATCTCGATCTTCTCCTCGGACTCGCAGGCGATGGGCCGGATCGGGGAGTCCTTCACCCGCGCCTTCCAGACCGCCCACCACTGCAAGGACCAGCGCGGCAAGCTCGACGGCGACACCGAGCGCAACGACAACTTCCGCGTCCTGCGCTACCTCGCCAAGCTCACCATCAACCCGGCCATCGCCTCCGGCACCGCCGACCACATCGGCTCGCTGGAGAGCGGCAAGCTCGCCGACATCGTGCTCTGGCCGATCAACTCCTTCGGCGCCAAGCCCAAGATGGTCATCAAGGGCGGCGTCATCAACTGGGCGCTGATGGGGGACCCGAACGCCTCGCTGCCCACCCCGCAGCCGGTCTACTACCGCCCGATGTACGGCGCGCTCGGCCGGGCCAAGCAGGCCACCCGGGTCTCCTTCATGTCGCAGGCCGCCATCGACCTCGGCGTCCCGGCCCAACTCGGGCTGGACAGCCGGGTCCTGCCCGTACGGCGCTGCCGCTCGGTCGGCAAGCAGCACATGGTCCGCAACGATGCGCTGCCGAAGATCGCCGTCGACCCGGAGACCTACAAGGTCACCCTGGACGGCGAGCCGGCCACCATCGAGCCCGCCCGCGAACTCCCGCTCAACCACCTGTTCTACCTCGCGTGAGCGGCTCTTCGGGGCCCGGTTCGTCGGGGCCCGGTTCGTCGGGGCCCGGCTCTCCCGGGCTCGGGGGAGGCCTCGACGCCCTGCTGGTCAGCCTCCAGCTGACCGACTCGGCCTTCCCCAGCGGCTTCTACACCCTCTCGCACGGCCTGGAGGGCTACGCGCAGGCCAAGGCCGTCACCGCGGACACCATGCCCGACCTGCTCACCGACCTGCTGCGCCACTCGGTCGGCCCCGGCGACGCCACCGCGCTCGCCCTCGCCCACGGCGCCGCCCGGGCCGGCGACTGGGGCCTGCTGGTCGAGGTGGACCAGCGGCTGCACGCCACCAAGCTCAACCGCGAGCTGCGCCTGGCCTCCACCCGGACCGGGCGCCAACTCCTCGACATCGCCCGGGAGTCGATCGGCGGCGAACCGCTGGACCGGTACGCCGAACTGGTCGCCGCCAAGCAGGCCCCCGGCTCCCAGCCGGTGGCCGCCGGAGTCGCCTACGCCTCCGCCGCCGTGCCCGTCGACCAGGCCGTCGCCGGCGACCTGTTCGCCTTCTGCACCAGCTTCGTCGGCGCCGCCCTGCGGCTGCGGCTGACCGACCACCGCAAGGCGCAGGTGGTGCTGCGGGCCGCGGCGCCGGTGATCGAGGAGACCGTACGGGCCGCCCTCGCCCGGGAGTTGGACGACCTGGGCGGGTGCGTGCCGGTCGCCGACGCGATGTCCGGACGGCACGAACGGGCCGAGGCCCGGCTGTTCGCCAGCTGAACCGCGTCCGGGAGGTGCGGGCGGGCGCCGGAGTGTCGCAGCTCCCGCTCCTCCCGGACACAGAACCAACGTCACACCGCATCAGAAGGAGACAGCAATGACCGAGAACGTGCTCCGCGTGGGCATCGGCGGGCCGGTCGGCTCCGGCAAGACGGCGCTCATCGAGGCCCTCGTCCCGGTGCTGATCGCCAACGGCCACCGCCCGGCGGTCATCACCAACGACATCTACACCCAGGAGGACGCGCAGCACGTGCGTCGCACCCTGGCCGGCGTCCTCGACCCCGAGCGGGTCGTCGGCGTCGAGACCGGCGCCTGCCCGCACACCGCCGTCCGGGACGACCCGACGATGAACCTCGCGGCCGGCGCCGAGATGCTGGAGCGCTTCCCCGACGTCGACACCCTGCTGTTCGAGTCCGGCGGCGACAACCTCACGCTGACCTTCAGCCCCGTCCTGGTCGACCTCTTCCTCTTCGTCCTGGACACCGCCGAGGGCGAGAAGATGCCCCGCAAGCGCGGCCCGGGCATCACCGAGTCCGACCTGCTGGTCATCAACAAGATCGACATCGCCCAGTACGTCCGCGCGGACCTCGGCATCATGGAGTCCGACGCCCACCGCGTCCGCGAGGGCGGGCCGGTCGTGCTCACCAACTGCCTCACCGGGCACGGGCTGGACGAGATCGCCACCTTCCTGGAGACCTTCCGCAAGGTCCCGGCATGACCGTCACCGCGGCCGCGGGGGAAGCGGTTGCGGGGGAGGCCGCCGAGGCCGCCGTGCCCCGGCTCGATCCGCGGCACTACGAGCCGGCCCGCGTCCCGTACGCCGTCCGCCGGTACGCCGGGACGCCCGACACCCTGGGCGTCGGGCGCCCCGGCAAGGTCGGCCTGCTGGAGCTGGCCTTCGAACGGATCGGCGAACGCACCGAACTCACCGGCCACTACCAGAAGTCGCCGCTGCAGATCATGCGCCCGCTCTACTTCGACCCGGCCCGCCCGGACCTCGCCGTCACCTTCCTGATGTCCACCGGCGGCGGCATCCTCCAGGCCGACCGGCTCCGCACCGATCTGCGCTGCGGCGCCGACACCGCGACCCACCTCACCACCCAGGCGGCCACCAAGGTCTACCGGATGGAGTTCGACTACGCGACGCAGCTGGTCAACCTGGACGCCGGCCCCCGCGCCTACGTCGAGTACCTGCCCGAGCCCGTCATCCCCTTCGTCGACTCCCGGCTCTACCAGCGCACCGTCCTCACCGTCGACCCCACCGCCACCGTGCTGGCCGGCGAGACCGTCCTCGCAGGCCGCCTCGCCCGGGGCGAGCGCAACGCCTACCAGGTGTTCGCCTCCGACCTCGAAGTCCGGCGACCCGACGGCCAGTTGGTCGCCCTCGACACCGTCCGCCTGGAGCCCCCGGCGGCCGGCGTCACCGGCCCGGCGGTCCTGGCCGGCCACGACGTCATGGCGAGCCTCTACGTCGTCACGCCGCTCGCCCCCGCCGCGCAGGTCGCCGACACCCTGCACGAGGCCCTGGCCGGCAGCGGCCTGCTCCACGGCGTCAGCGTCCTCCCGCACGACAGCGGCGCCTGGCTCCGCCTGCTCGGCTCCGACACCCGCGCCTGCGCCGCCGCCCAGCGCACCGCCTGGGACGCCGTGCGCCGGCTCCTCATCGGCGCCCCGGCCCCGGCCCTGCGCAAGACCTGACCCCGCTCCGCACCTCCCCGCACCTCCCCGCACCTCCCCGAAGCGCCCCGGCGCCTCGGGGAGGGGGCGCGAGGGGGCGAGGGCGGCCCCGGATGCAGCCGGACCGGCCTGGTCGCAGCATGGAACCGGAGGCTCTCATGCACCGACCCACGTTCGGACCTTCCCCGCCCGACCCCGTATCCGGCCCGGCAGCCGATCCCGCCCCGGCCCCCGCCCCCGGTCCCGGTCCCGGTCCCGGTCCCGGTCCGGGGCCGGGACGCCAGGGCCGGGGCGGTCTGCGGTCCGGTTCGGTCTTCCTCTCGTTCGTCCCGTGGATCGTGTTCGACGTCATCGCCGGGCCGAGCACCTGGAAACTGGCGGCCCTGACGGCGCTGGTCGCCGCGCTCGTCGTCGCCCTGCCGGACGCGCGCCACCGTGCGCTCAAGGTGCTCACCATCGTCGGCGTGGTCTTCTTCGCCGTGCTCTGCGTACTGGGCCTGGTGCTCGACCGGCACAGCCTGGTCTGGCTGGAGACCTACGCGCAGGTGCTGTCCAGCGGCGTGCTCGCGGCGGTGGCCCTGGGATCGCTGGCGTTCACCCCGTTCACCGAGCAGTACGCCCGGGAGTCCACGCCGCCGGAGGTCTGGGGCACGCCGCGGTTCCGGCGCACCAACCGGTTGCTGACCGCGCTCTGGGGCACGGTCTTCCTGATCACGGCGCTCCTGGGGCTGGCGGCCCTGCACGTCGGCTCGGCGAAGGACTGGCTGACCTGGGTCATCCCGGTGATCCTGCTGGTGCTGGCGTTCCGGATCACCCGCTGGTACCCCGAGCACGTGCGCGAACAGGCCCGGCGCGGTCGGTGAGCAGCAGCACACCCGGGGGGCGTCCGGGCGCTGTGACGGCGGGATTCACCCGGTCGGGTGGATCCGGTGGGACCGCTCCCGGGCGGGCGAGGGCCGGCTGGATAGTGAGGAGGCAGTCGCATTCCTCGCTGTTCGCGTTCTCAACTCGCTTCAAGAGGAGGACACATGGTCGGTACGGCGCACCGGAGCACCGGTGTGGAGGGGGTGGAGGGCGGTGTCGGTCTGACGGCCCTCCTGGTCGCCGCGGCGCGCGCGATCGAGACCCACCGGGACGACACCCTGGCGCAGGACGTCTACGCGGAGCACTTCGTGCTCGCCGCGCCGGCGTCCGCGGGCTGGCCGGTCCGGATGCACCAGGTGCCGGACGGGGACGCGAACCCGCTGTGGGGGCGGTTCGCGCGCTACTTCGGCCTGCGGACGAGGGTCCTCGACGACTTCCTGCTCCGGTCGGTGCACTCGGGCGCCCGTCAAGTGGTCCTGCTCGGCGCCGGGTTGGACACGCGGGCGTTCCGGCTCGACTGGCCTCCCGGCTGCACGGTCTTCGAGGTCGACCGGGAGGGCGTACTGGCCTTCAAGCACGGGGTGCTCGGCGGGCTGTCGGCCTCCCCGAAGGCGGCGCGCGTCCCGGTCGCCGCCGACCTGTGCGCCGACTGGGCCGCAGCGCTGACCGAGGCCGGCTTCGACGCGGCCGTGCCGAGCGTCTGGCTGGCGGAGGGGCTGCTCTTCTACCTGCCCAACGGCGTGGAGACGCAACTCATCGACACGGTCGGCCGGTTGAGCGCGGGCGGCAGCGCCATGGCGTACGAGGTCAAGCTGGAGAAGAGCCTGTTGGACTACCGCGAGAGCCCGCTCTACACCTCGACGAAGCACCAGATCGGCATCGACCTGCTCGATCTGTTCGACGCAGAGCCGCGGCCCGACTCCGCGGGCGCCCTGGCGGGCAAGGGCTGGATCACCTCGGTCCACACCCCCTTCGACTTCACCCACCAGCACGGACGCGGCCCCCTGCCCGAGCCGAACGACGCGCTGGAGGGCAACCGCTGGGTGTTCGCGCACAAGCCCCGGGTGTAGGCCCTGTCCGGCCGAGGCACAGGGAGGGCGGAGCGCCTCGCTCAGCGGGCGCTCCGCTCCGGGACCAGGACGGGTTTGACCACCCGGCCCGCGTCGCAGTCGCGTTCGGCCTCGTTGACGGCGGCGAGCGGGTACCGGCGGATCAGCTGGTCGAAGGGGAACTTCCCGGCCTGCCACAGCCGGGTCAGCCGGGGGATCAGCAGTGCCGGCACCGCGTCCCCCTCGCAGATGTGGGAGATCCGCCGGCCCCGGTCCAGTGTCCCCGGATCGAGCGGCAGCGCGGTGCGGAGCCGGGCGACCAGCCCGAGGTGGCCGGTCGGGCGCAGGGCCCGGAGCGCCTCGTTGATCAGCGGGGCGGAGGCCGTGGTGTCCAGCGCGTACTGCGCGCCGCCGTCGGTCAGCCGCTGGATCCGCTCGGCCAGTCCGGGCCGGGGGACAGGGTCGGGCCCGGAGGCCTGGTCGGCTGGTCCGGCGCGCAGCGGGATCGCGCCGAACCGCTCGGCGAGGTCGAGCCGTTCGGGGTACCGGTCGACGGCCACGGTCACCGCCCCGGCGGCCGTGGCCGCCATCACCGCGGCCAGGCCCACCGCCCCCGCGCCGAGGACCACGACGGTGTCGCCGGGGCCGGCGCCGAAGGAGTTGAACACCGCCCCGGCACCGGTCAGGAAGCCGCAGCCGAGGGGACCGAGCAGGTCGAGGGGCAGCGAGCGGTCGACCCGGACGGCGTTGCGCGCCGGAACCATCGCGTACTCGGCGAACGAGGACTGGCCGAACCAACGGGGGGCCAGTTCGCCCCCGGCCGCGTCGGTGAACCGCGCCGCGTCCTCCTGGCGCCCGCCGAAGAGGTTGAGCGCGGCGAAGGAGTCGCAGTAGGCGGGGGCCGCACCCAGGCAGTTCCGGCAGTGTCCGCAGGAGTCGAAGCTCAGCACGACGTGGTCGCCGACGCTCAGCCCGGTGTGCGGGCCGCCGGTCTCCACCACGACCCCGGCCCCCTCGTGCCCGAGCACCGCCGGCAGCGGCGAGCGGCCCGCCGAACGCCGGACCGCGAGGTCGGTGCGGCACATCCCGCAGCCCGCGATCCGCACCAGGACCTCGCCGTCGGCCGGCCCCCCGTTCAGGACCACCTCCTCGACGGCGAACCCGCCCTCGTACGAGCGCAGTACCGCGGCGTCGAACCTCATCGTCACCGTCACGCCTCCTCCGGATCGTCAAGCCTCTTCCGGCCGGTGCACGACGAACGGCCTGAGGTTCCCGTAGAGCCCCCACGGCCCGCCCGCGACGCCGACACCGCTCTCCTTGATGCCCGCGAAGGGCTGGGCGAGGGACAGTTCGGCGTGGTGGTTGATCCACGCCGTCCCGCACTCCAGCCGGTCGGCCACCGCCTCGGCCCGGTCGAGGTCCGTCCCCCACACCGAGCCGCCCAGTCCGAATCCGGTGTCGTTGGCCGCCTCGACGGCCTCGTCGACGCTCCGGTACGCCAGCACCGGCAGGACCGGGCCGAACTGCTCCTCCGTCACCACCGGACTGTCGGCGGGGACGTCGGCCAGGATCGTCGGGGCGAAGAAGTAGCCCGGCCGGTCCAGTCGGTGGCCACCGGCCACGGCCCGGGCGCCGCCTGCCAGGGCCCGGGCCGTGTAGTGCTCGACCCTGGCCAGTTGGGGGGCGTTGTTGACCGGCCCCAGCCGGGTGCCCGGGTCGAGTCCGGCGCCGACGACGACGCTCTTCGCCCGCTCCGCGAGGGCCTCGACCACCTGGGAGTGGAGCCGGGCCGGGGCGTAGACGCGCTTGACCGCCATGCAGACCTGCCCGCAGTTGCGGAACGCCGCCCAGAACAGCCGGTCCGCGATCCGGTCCACGTCCACGTCGTCCAGCAGGACGGCGGCGTCGTTGCCGCCCAGCTCCAGGGTGACCCGGGCGAGCGAGGCGGCCGCGCCCGCCGCGACGGCCCGACCGGTGGGGACCGAGCCGGTGAAGGTCACGTGGCGGATCCCCGGGTGGGAGGCGAGCCGGGCGCCGAGGGGTTCGCGGCCGGTGACGATCGTCAGGACGCCCTCGGGGAGGGCGGTGGCGAGGACGGACCCCAGCAGCCGGGTGGCGAGGGGGGTGAACGGGGAGGGCTTGAGCACCATCGTGTTGCCCGCGGCGAGCGCGGGCGCGAACTTCGCCGCCGCGAGCTGGAGCGGGAAGTTCCACGGGACGATCGCGGCGACCGGCCCCAGCGGCCGCCAGCGGATCTCGCTGCGCACCGGGCGGCCGTCCGCGATCGGCTGGGGCGTGGGGGCCAGGTCGGCGAAGTAGCGCAGGCGGGCCGCCGTCCGGGCGACCTCGGCGGCCGACTCGGCCAGGGGTTTGCCCTGTTCCCGGGTGAGCAGCGGGGCGAGGTCGGCTCCGGCCGCCTCCACGGCGTCGGCTGCCGCACGCAACGCGGCGGCGCGGGCGGCGGGGTCGGCCCGCCAGCCGCGCCAGGCCTCGTGGGCCCGGCCGACGACGGCGTCCAGCATGTCCGGCTGCTGGTCGGGGGCCTCGGCGAAGGCCTCGCCCGTCGCCGGGTCGACGACGGCGAAGCGCCCGCCGTCGGGCCCGGGCGGGCGGCCGGGCCGGCTCGTCGGCATGCCGGCGGTCAACTCGCGGCGGCGACGACGGCCGCGTGCTCCCGGGCGTGCCGGTCCATCTCCGCCCGGAAGTCGGCCACCAGCTGCGGCCGGATCCTTCCGGCGGTGCGGTCGCCGCCCTCGCAGACGGCCCCGCGCACCCCCACGATGTCGGTGCCGATGCGGGTCAGCGTGCCGAGGTCCGCCGCCTTGACGCTGCCCGCGAGCGCGGCGAGCAGGTCGGCTTCGTGGGCCAGCCGGACGAACTCCGCGCAGACCTCGGGCGGAACGTGGTCGAACAGCCTGGTCCCGTCCTTGATCGCGGTGTCGAGCATGGCCGCGTCGGAGCCGGAGCGGCGGGCGATGTCGGGCAGCGCGAGCGGGTTGACGCAGCCGATCCGGTGGGCGTCGGCGTAGCCCGAGGCGACGACGAACGCGTCCGGCCGGTAGTCCTTCACGGCCCGGACGACTCCTCGCATGACGTCGACGGCCTGTTCGGGCGTCGTGCACCCGTAGAGGCCGACCTTGATGTACGTGGCGCCGGAGACGGCCGCACCGAGCGCGGCCTGGGCCACCGTGCCGGGCTTGTACGGGACGTCCCCCACGGTGGCGGACAACGGCTTGTCCGCCGGGACGGCGTCGCGGATCTCCCGGATGACCCACGGGAAGTTCGCGCCGAGCGAGCCCTCGTCCGGCTTCTTGACGTCGACGATGTCGAGGTGCTCCGCCGCCTTCGCACAGTCGAGGGCCTCCTCGACACTGTCCGGGGAGATGAGCAGCAACAACGTGGGCTCCTTCCACCGCAGGTCCACCGGCCGGGGCCGGTGTGCGGGGTCGTCTGGATCACGTGCGATCCGCTCATCATTCCTTCGGCCCGCGACCCCCGGTAGGGCGCGCGGAGCCCGAACGGGTCACTCCCGTGGCGCGGCCACCCATCGGTGCGCCGGACACTCCAGTTCGAACCCGTCGCACGCGAGTGCGGCCGGGTCGCCGGGTCGGGATTCCCGCTCCCGGCCGCCGGGACGGCCGTTCAGGTCTCAGGCCCACCGCTCCACGAAGCGGCGCTGCCAGGGCGTCTCCACCGCGTGCGGGTCGTAGTGCTCCCGGACGTACGCGACGGCCTCGGCGGCCGGGACGCCGTCCAGGATCGCGACGCAGGCGAGGGCGGTGCCGGTGCGGCCGTGGCCGCCGACGCAGGCGAGTTCGACGCGTTCGGTCGCCGACCGCCGCCAGACCTCGCGGAAGGCGTCGGCCGCGTCCGCCCGGTCGGCGGGGAGCCGGAAGTCGGGCCAGCGCACCCAACGGCCCTGCCACGGGAGCGGCTTGGGCGAGCGGCCCAGCAGGTAGAGCCCGAAGGAGGGGTGCGGGCCGGGCGGCAGCGGGCGGCTGAGGCCGCGCCCGCGCAGCAGCCGGCCGGAGGGCAGGCGCAGCACGCCGGGGGCGGCCGGGTCCCAGGGCGTGGTCGGCCCGGTCGGCGCGGGGGTTTCGGGGGTCTCGGGGGTCTCGGTCATCTCGTGGTTCTCCTCAGGACGCGACGTGCAGGGCCGGGGTGCCCGGCATCCCGGCCCGGTGGGCCAGGGCCGCCGCCTCGCCGCGCGAGGAGACGCCGAGCTTGGCCAGGATGTTGGCGACGTGGAACTTCACCGTCGACTCGCTGATGTGCAGCGCCACGGCGATGTCCCGGTTGCGCCGGCCCTGGGCCAGCTGGTCGAGCACCTCCAACTCGCGCGGCTGGAGGCCGTCCACCGGGTCGGTGGCGTGCGGCCGTTCGGGCAGGCCGAGCGGCAGGTCGACGCTCACCGTGGTGCCCCAGCCGGGGACGGCCTCGATGGCGCAGCGCCCGCCGAGGGCGGCGATCCGGTCGGCGGTGCGGTGGACGGCCAGCGCGTCGGCGGCCAGCAGGCCGGGGCCGTCGTCCCGCACCACCGCCCGCAGCGTGTCACCGGCGAACCGCCAGCTCACGTGCAGCCTGGTCACGGCGTCCTGCTCCAGCATCACGAGGACGGCCGCCCGGACGGCGTCCCGGGCGGCGTGCGCGGTGTCCGCCGGCACGGACCGGCCGGCCTCCGCCGGCGGTGCCACGTCCAGCCGCACCCGGGTGTGCCGCAGCAGCGGGCGCAACTGCTGGTCGAGCCGGGCGAACGCGGCGTCGGCGGGCTCCTCGCTGAGCGCCCGGTCCAGGTCGGCGCCCCGGCGCAGGTCGAGCAGCGCCGTCACGGCCAGTTCGGTGGCGGCGCGGCGCGCGGTGGCGTCGTCCAGTGCGGCGGAGCGCAGCGGCGCGAGGATCGCGGTGAGCGCGGCGCCGTGGGAGCCGGTGAACTCGGCGATCGCCCGGGCCCGGGCGTTGGCAGAGGCCCGGGAGGCCGCCGCGTGGGTGGGGCCGGCGTCGGTGGCGCGGTGGTGCGAGTGGGTGGTGACCAAGTCCCACAGCTGCTGGAGGACGGCGAGCGCCCCGGCCGCCACCGGGTCGGCGCCGCCGTCCCGGACCAGCACCAGCACCGCGGTGGTGGCGTCCGACGCCGACGCCGTGACCACCACGACGGACCTCGCCCGCCCGGCCAGCTGCGCCTCGCCCTGCCAGGCCCGGCCGTCGGCCGTCGCCGAGGTGGTCGTCTCGGCCAGCTTGGCGAGCTCCAGGCCGCTGACGGCGGCGGTCAGCTCGGGCGGGCCGAAGGCGAGCGTGGGGGAGTAGGTGCAGATGCCGCTGAGCTGGGCGATCGCGACGTGCGGGACGAGGGTGGCGACCACCTCGGAGAGCCGGTCCATGAGGTGCGGCCGGGGCGTGCGCAGCACCTCGACGGCGTGCGCCAGCGCCTCCTCGGGGCGGCCCCAGTGCTGCCGCCACCTCTCGTCCACGCTGTTCCCGTCCCTGCCGTTCCCGTCCCTGCTGTCCACGTCCCCGCCGTCCACGTCCTCGCCCGTCTCGTTGCGCACGCCCTTGTCAACGCCTGTCAACGCCGATGCCGTCGCCCGTGCCGGCCAGCCTAGCCCGGGGGCCGGGGTGGCGGCCTGGCCGTTCGGACAGGTGGAACCATCCGAAAGGCGGGCCTGGCGACCGCCCCGGACGATCCAGGATGGAGCTGACGGAAGAAACAACTCACCGAACCCGCAAGGACATTCCATGACCAAGGCGATCGCCTTCTCCGAGTACGGCGGCGTGGACGTGCTGCGCCCGACCGACGTCGAGCTGCCCGCCCCGGGCCCCGGCCAGGTGCGGGTCGCGGTCCGCACGGTGGGCGTCAACCCGCTGGACCACAAGGTGCGCAGCGGCTCGATGGTGGCGGCCTTCCCGGTCTCCTTCCCGCACGTCGGCGGCTACGAGCTGGCCGGTGCGGTGGAGGCCGTCGGCCCGGACGTGACCGCGTGGGCGCCCGGCGACGAGGTGTTCGGCGCCGTCATGGGCGGCGCGTACGCCGAGCAGGCGCTCGTCGACGCCGACCTGCTGGCCCGCAAGCCCGCCTCGCTGAGCTGGGAGGAGGCCGCGGCGATCCCGGTGGCGGCCGAGACCGCCGAGCGGGTGCTCGGCGTCCTGGGCGTGCGGGCCGGCGAGACGTTGCTGGTGCACGGCGCGGCCGGCGGGGTCGGCACCCTGCTGCTGCAACTGGCCCGGGCGCGCGGGATCACCGTGGTCGGCACCGCCGGCGAGGCCAACCACGCCTACCTGCGCGAGCTGGGCGCGATCCCGGTGGCCTACGGCGACGGCCTGGCGGAGCGGGTGCGGGCCGCCGCCCCGGGCGGGGTGGACCGGGCGCTGGACGCGGCGGGCAAGGGCGGGGTACTGCCGCTCTCCATCGAGCTGACCGGCTCCGCGGACCGGGTCGTGACGATCGTCGACTTCGCGGGCTCCGCCGAGTACGGCGTCCGCTTCAGCGGTGGGGCGGAGGGCGTCGAGTCCTACCACCAGCGCGCCTATGCCGCCGTGCTGGCGCTGCACGAGGCGGGCACCCTGCGGCTGCCGCTGCACCAGGTGCTGCCGCTGGCGGAGGCGGCCGAGGCGCACCGGCTCAGCGAGCACGGGCACCTGCGCGGCAAGATCGTGCTCACGGTCTGAGGCCATGGGCGCCGGGGGCGCCGGAGGTCGTCGATGTTCGGCGGCCGGCCCGGTGCATTGATCAACTGGTCGATGCACCGGGCTTCCTGACGTGGAATCGGTAGAGTCCGGTGGCATGGTGACTGAGAACACATCAAGGGTGTCGGCGGGCCGCCTGGCCGGGCGGTCCTGCGTGGTGACGGGCGCGGCCAACGGCATCGGCCGGGCCGTCGCCGAACGCTTCGTGCGCGAGGGCGCGTCGGTGGTCGGCACCGACATCGACGCCGAGGGCCTGCGCCGGCTGGCCGACCGGTTCCCGCACGCCGTCAGCACGGTGGTCGGCGACGTGGCCAGCGACGAGGACGCCCGCCGGATGGTCGACGCCGCCGTCGAACGGTACGGACGCCTCGACGTCCTGGTGGCCAACGCCGGGGTGATCCCGCTCATGGAGGTCACCGAGGCCACCGCCGAGGAGTGGGACCAGGTCATGGCCGTCGACGGCCGCGGCATGTTCCTCACCTGCAAGTACGGCATCCAGGCGATGGCCGCCCAGGAACGGCCCGGTGGGGCGATCGTCTGCGTCTCCTCCATCTCCGGCGAGGCCGGCCAGCGCGGCCAGGCGGTCTACGGGCCCGCCAAGTTCGTCGCCTCCGGCCTCACCCGGCACCTCGCCGTCGAATGGGCCGACCGCGGCATCCGGATCAACGCCGTCGCCCCCGGCACCATCGCCACCGACCGCGTCGCCCGCCTGTACGACGAGCCCGGCGGGACGGAGTACCTCGCCGCGATCGAGAAGCGCCACCCCATGGGCCGCCTCGGGGCCCCGGCGGAGGTCGCGGCGGCCGTCCTGTTCCTCGCCTCCGACGACGCCTCCTTCATCACCGGCGCGGTGCTGCCCGTCGACGGCGGCTACCTCGCGCAGTAGCCGTCAGCCCTCGGTGTGCTCGACGCCACCGGCGGTCGCGGCGGCCCCGGCGGTCTCGATGGTCCCGACGGTCTCGACCAGGGCGGACACCCCGTCCGGGCCGTGACCGGCCGCGACCGCCCGCCGGGTGACGGCCAGTGCCGCGTCCAGCACGGCGGTGTCCAGGCCGCGCGCCCGGGCGGTGTGGGCGACGTGCGCCAGACCGGCCTCCGCCGAGGCCACGCTGCTGCGGTCACCCGGGTGGCTGCCCTGGTCCGCCCGTTGCGCGAACTCGTCGATCAGCGTCGGCAGCAGGCGGGGCAGGCCCTGCGCGTACGGGGCGAGTTCGGCGCCGCCGATGCCCTCGGCGCGGGCCAGCGCCAGCGCGTGCAGGTAGCCGTGCACGGTGGTCCAGAACAGGTCCAGCAGCGCCGCGTCGAACGCCGCCGCCCGGCCCGGATCCCCGCTGTCGAGCAGCCGGACGCCCCCGCCGAGGGTGCGCAGGGCCGCCTCGTGCGCGGCGAAGGCCCCGGCGTCGCCGCTCAGCAGCACGGCGCCCTCGGGCCGCCCGATGGTCGGGGTGGGGGTGAGGATCGCGGCGTTGAGCAGCCGGAAGCCGCCGGCCCCGGCCCGGGCGGCGTTCGCGCGGGCGTCGTCCGGCGTGACGGAGGTGGCGTTCACCAGCGTGCGGCCGCGCAGCGCGGCCCCGGCGGACTCCAGGACGGCCCGGGCGGCGGCCTGGTCCCGGACGCAGAGCAGGGCGAGCGGTCCGGCGGCGACGGCCTCCGCCGCCGTCGCGGCGGACCGCGCCCCGAGCGCCCGGAGTTCGGCGTCCCGCCCGGGCGTGCGGTTCCACACCGTCACCGGATGCCCGGCGGCCAGCAGGGCCCGGGCCAGCGCCCGGCCCATCGGGCCCAGGCCAAGGACGGCAACTGCGGTGGGGGAGAGAGGGGTTGCGGAAGATCGTTCGGTCGGCATGGCGGCTACGCTAGACCTTCACGTCGACGTCAGAGTCAACGGCGGAGTCGATGTCAGAGCCGGCGTCGGAGCCGACGTCGGCGTCAATGGCGGAGTCAACGGCGGAGTCGGACGAACGAAGGACGGCACGGCATGCGGATCGGAGAACTCGCCCGGCGCACCGGCGTCAGCCCCCGCGCCCTGCGCTACTACGAGGAACAGGGCCTGCTCGCCCCCGCCCGCCGCCCCAGCGGCTACCGCGAGTACGGCGAACCCGACATCGACACCGTCCACGGCATCCGCGCCCTGCTCGCCGCCGGTCTCGGCAGCGCCGCCATCGCCCGGATCCTCCCCGGCCTCCCCCGCCCCGGCGCGCGCCGCCCCGGCCCCACCTGCCCCGAGCTCCTCACCGGCCTCGCCCGCGAGCGCGCCCGCATCACCCGCCAGATCGACGAACTCACCGCCGCGCGAGGGCTGTTGGACGCGATCATGGGG
Source organism: Kitasatospora sp. NPDC058243 (assembly GCF_042882025.1). Classification (NCBI taxonomy): domain Bacteria; kingdom Bacillati; phylum Actinomycetota; class Actinomycetes; order Kitasatosporales; family Streptomycetaceae; genus Kitasatospora; species Kitasatospora sp. NPDC058243. The sequence goes on along the minus strand of NZ_JBHVWW010000005.1, from coordinate 171,755 downwards.
GCCGACGCGCCGAGCGACCTCATCCGCGCACCCCGCCCGGACCAGGATTCCGCCCGCCGCCCTCCCCGCCGGGCCTGAGCCCTGTCGTCCCGTGGCGTGCGCCCGCCGGGCCCGGGCCGTGCCGCCGGGAGAAACCCGATCGCGCGGCACGCCGCCCTGTGCTGGAGTGGGCGGATGGATCATGAGGACACACTCGCCCTGTTCGACCGCCGACTGAGGCGCGAAGCGAAGCCCGACGGCCCCGGCACCCGGATCGAGCGGGACGGCGACGTCATCCGGCAGGTCGGCGCCGCCCACGACTGGAACGGCGTCCTGTGGTCGGACCTCGACGAGGCCACGGCGGATCGGGCGATCGCCGCGCAGGTGCGGTACTTCACCGCACTGGGCCGCGAGTTCGAATGGAAGACCTACGCCCACGACCGGCCCGGCGACCTCGGGGAACGGCTGCGGGCGGCCGGTTTCACGGCCGAGCCGCAGGAGGCGGTGATGGTGGCCCGGATCGAGGACCTCGCCACCGACACCGCCCTGCCCGAGGGCGTCCACCTGCGTTCGGTGACCGACCGGGCCGGGGTGGACCTCGTGGCGGACGTCCACGAGCAGGCCTTCGGCACCAGCAGCGCCCGCCTGCGGCAGCGGATGCTCGACCAGCTGGCCCGGAGCCCGGAGACCGTCAGCCTGGTCGTGGCGATGGCCGGCGAGCGCCCGGTGTGCGCGGCGCGGATGGAACTGAACCCGGGCACCGAGTTCGCGGGCCTGTGGGGCGGCGGCACCGTCGCCGACTGGCGGGGGCGGGGCATCTACCGGGCCATGGTCGCCCACCGGGCCCGCATCGCCGCCGACCTCGGGTACCGCTACCTCCAGGTCGACGCGAGCGACCAGAGCCGCCCCATCCTGCAACGGCTCGGATTCGCGATCCTGACCACGTCGACCCCGTACGTCCACCAGCCGCCCGCCTCCTCGGACGCCGGCCAGGGGAGCCAGGGGAGCCAGGGGAGCCAGGGGAGCCGGGGGAGCCGGGGGAGCCGGGGGAGCTAGGGAAGCTGGGGGAGCTAGGGAAGCTGGGGGAGCTGGGGGAGCCGCTCGACGATGACCATCGCCGCGTCGTCGTCCAGCCGGCCGCCGACGTGGGCGAGCAGGTCGCGGCGCAGGTGATGGAGCAGGGCGGTCGGGCGTTCGTCCTGCCAGGCGGTGACGCGGTCGGTGAGCGGGTAGAAGCGGCGCTCGGCGTCGCGGGCCTCGATCACGCCGTCGGTGTAGATCAGCAGCCGGTCGCCGGGGTGGAACGGGAAGGTCTCCACCTCGTAGCGGACCGGGGCGAGCTCGCCCAGGCCCAGCGGCGGCGCCGGGCGGCGGGCGGCCAGCGTGGTGATGCCGTCGGGGCGCAGCAGCAGCGGGGGCGGGTGGCCGCAGTCGATCAGCCGGACCGCCGTGCCGTCGTCGGGGATGTCGAGCAGGACGGCGGTGATGAAGGACTCGCCGCTGTCCTCCGGCGGGGCCGCCTCGTCCGGGTCCTCGCCGCTCAGGCGGCGCCGGCGGGCCTGTTCGCCGAGCTGGGCGAGGTCCCAGCAGACGCTGCCGTCGAGGTAGGCGGCGAGCCCGGGCAGGTCGGCGTGCAGGTGGGCGGCGGCGCGGAAGGCGCCGAGCAGCAGGGCCGCGTCGCCGAGCGAGGACAGGCCCTTGCCGCGGACGTCGCCGACCAGCAGCCGGGTGCCGGTGGCGGTGCGGGCGGCCGCGTACAGGTCGCCGCCGACCTGCGCCTCGGCCTCGGCGGCCAGGTAGACGGAGGCCAGGTGCAGCGGCCCGATCCGGTCCGGCAGCGGGCGCAGCAGGACCCGCTGGGCGGCCTCGGACACCGAGCGGACCTGGGCCAGCTCGCGCTCGTACCGTTCGCGCAGCGCCCGCAGTCCGATGATCAGGGCGGAGACGACGAGCTGCGCGCCCAACTGGGTCTCGATGTTGGCGCTGGTGAGGCCGTCCCGGAGGATGCCGATGACGGTGAGCGCGGCGAGGGCCAGCAGGGCGACCCCGGCGGTGGCCCGGGCGCCGGCGTAGGAGGCGGTGAGCGCGGGGGCGACGATCAGCAGCGGGCCGAGGTGGATCTGTGCGGGGGAGAGGATGTCGACGACGGTGATCACGACGATCAGCGCGAGCGACAGCGCCGTCAGCGCGCGACGGTCGGGCCGCCGGGGGCGGCGGCGGTCGCGGGGCTGCGGGTCACGGGGACGCTGCCGGAGTGGCACCTTTCCTCTGTACACCGTCGGGGCGGTGCGGCGCACCCCGGGCGCTCCTCGGGTGCACCCCGGAGGCCCTCGGGCGCACTCCGTACAGGGGGTCTCAGTGCAGGGGGTCTAGGTGCAGGGGGGCTCAGTGCAGGGGGTCTCAGCCCTCTTCGCCGTAGCGGGCCAGGTAGGCGGCGAAGCGGGCGACGTCCTCGTCGGACCAGTCGGTGAAGCGGGCGGTGAAGGCCAGCCGGCGCTGCTCGTTGGCGTCCTGCAGCAGGGCGAGCCCGGCCTCGGTGGCGCGCAGGATCTGGCCGCGCTGGTCGTCCGGGTCGGCCTCGCGCCGCAGCAGGCCGAGCTTCTCCAGGGCGGTGACCTGGCGGCTGACGGTGGACTTGTCGAGCATGAAGTGGGCGGCCACGTCGGCGGCCCGGCAGCCGCCGCGCTCGGTGATCAGGTCGAGGATGCTGTAGGTGACCAGGGAGAGGTCGGGGTGCAGCTGGGAGGCCTTGTGCCGGGCGCGCCGGGCGAAGGCGGTCAGCTCGCGCTGGATGGCGTCGATGGACGACTGGCGGCCGGGCACGGGCGTTCCTACCTCCTCGATATTTGTTGCACTATACAACGGAATCCCCCGGGTCCGCGCGCCGCTCCGGGCCTCCCTGCCCCTGAGTGGCCTGCCAGGCGCGGGCGGCGGCAATCCGGCGGGTCGCACTCGGGTGAGTGGCGAACAGTAGCTCAAGCGCCCTCGGCGGGTCGACATCGGAGACGTTCGCCAACGCCAGTCTGCGTTGCATCGCGACGAACTGCTCGGCGTCCGACGTCAGTTCGAGTGCGTGCCGGTCCGCCCTGGCCTCGATCCGGCGGCTCACCGCGCACTGGGCCGGCCCCGACAGCGCCCCCAGCAGCGCCGCGCACGCCGCCAGCAGCGGCAGCGCCCGCGGATCGGCCGCATCTGTTGCCCCCGCCGCCGACAGCAGCGGCTGCCAGGCGCCCAGCACCCCCAGCACGGCCACCGCCACGGCCGCGCCCACCGCGCCCAGCAAGGTGCCGAACGGCACGTCCCGGTGCTTCACGTGGCCCAGCTCGTGCGCCACCACCAGTTCCACCTCGCGCGGCGTGGCCGTCGACAGCAGCGTGTCGTACGCGACGATCCGGCGGGTCGCGCCCAGCCCCGACACGTACGCGTTGAGCGCGGTGGTCCGCCGCGAGGCGTCCGCCACCAGGACGTCCCGCACCCGTACGCCGTCCCGCTCGGCCAGCGCCAGCAGGGCGCTGCGCAGCGGGCCCGGCGGCATCGGAGTGAAGCGGTTGAACACCGGCTCGATCAGCAGCGGGTGCAGGAAGGACAGCGCTGCCGTCAGTACCGCCGCCGCGCCCGCCGCCGGCAGCCACCAGTGCCGCGGCGACCAGGCGGTCAGCGCGAACAGCCCGAGCGCGAGCGGAAGGACCAGCACGAGGGCCAGCCCCAGGCCGCGCAGCGCGTCCACCGCCCAGCCGGCCCAGCCCTGCGTCACCAGCCCGTACCGGGCCCGGACCGCCCGCAGCCGGGCGCCGAACGGCAGCTGCAACGCCTGGCCGAGCACCACCAGGGCCGCCGCGCCCGCCAGCACCCCGGCCGTCCGGGAGCCGCCGAACCAGCCGCCGACGGCCGAGACCAGGCCGGCGCCGGCCGGGGTCAGGCCGAGCAACAGGGTGAGCGCCAGGCCCGCCAGCCGCCCGCCCAGCGCCCAGGGCAGCTGGGCGCGGCGCAGCGCGCGGCCACGGGCGCGCTCGGCGGGGGTGAAGTCGACTGGTGGGCGGCCGGCGGGGGCGGGGCCGGCGGAGGCGGTGGTCTCGGTGTCGTCCATGGGGTGGGTGCGGCTCCGGGCTCTGGCGGACGGGGGCGGGTGGGGCGGTTCAGCATCTCCTACCGCGCCGGGGCGGCGCTCAGTCCTCGGCGTCCGGTGCTCCAGCCGTTGGTGTTCGGCCCGCCGTTGGTGTTCGGCCCGCCGGTGCTGTTCGGCCCGCCGGTGCTGTGCTCGGAATCCGGTGTCGTGCTCGGAATGGAGCCGGTGTTGTGCTCGGAATGTTGCGGAACCGAGGCGGATGGGTGCGGAAGCCGTGCCGTAGGCTGACCGCTTCTGGATCGACCCGGGGGGAACCACTCATGCGCCGTGCCGCGGCCGCCGTCGCGCTGTTCGTCGGCCTGACCGCCATAGCCGCCTGCGGGCCCGACGACCCCGCCCCGGCGCCGGCCGCCGCGCCCGGCTCGACCGCGGCCGCCTCGGGCGGGGCGGCGGGCACGCCCACCAGCCCGGGCGCGACGCCCTCCGGAACCGCCGCCGGGAAGAACGCCGCGCCCCGGCCCGACGGCAGCATCACCGTCGCGTTCGCCGGAGACGTCCACTTCGAGGGCCGCACCGAGGCCCGGCTCGCCGTCCAGCCGCCCGAGCAGGCCCTCGGCCCGCTCTCCCGGACGCTCGCCGACGCCGACCTGTCCGTCCTCAACCTGGAGACGGCGATCACCGGGCGCGGCGCCCCCGAGCCGAAGACCTACACCTTCCGCACCTCGCCCAAGGCGCTCTCGGCGCTCAAGGACTCCGGCGTCGACGTCGTCTCCATGGCCAACAACCACGCCGTCGACTTCGGCGCCGACGGCCTCACCGACACCCTCGCCGCCAAGGACTCCTCGCCGATCCCGGTCGTCGGCGTCGGCCGCAACGCCAAGGAGGCGTACGCCCCGTACGTCACCACCGTGCGCGGTGTGAAGGTCGCCGTCGTCGCCGCCAGCCAGGTCGAGGACCTCACCAACCAGAAGTGGCGGGCCGGCGCCAACAAGCCGGGCATCGCCTCCGCGCTGGACGTCCCCGCGCTGGTCAAGGCGGTCGAGGCGGCCAAGCAGCAGGCACCCGTCGTCCTCGTCTACCTGCACTGGGGAGACGAGGGCAAGGCCTGCCCCACCGGCCCGCAGACCGCCATCGCCAAGAAGCTCGCCACCGCCGGCGCCACCGCCGTGGTCGGCACCCACGCCCACACCATGGTCGGCTCGGGCATGCTCGGCAACACGTACATCGGCTACGGCTTCGGCAACTTCCTCTGGTACGGCACCTCCAACTACGCCTTCTCCAACGAGACCGGCGTCACCACCCTCACCCTCACCCGCGACGGCAAGGTCACCGGCGAGGCCTTCGCCCCGGCGACCATCGACGACAAGGGCGTCCCCGTCCCGGTCGCCGGCGCCACCGCCGAGGCGGCCCGCAAGCGCCGCGACGCCCTCCGGGGCTGCACCGGCCTCGCCCCGGCCCCGGCGGCTCCGTCGGCTCCGGCGACCGGCGCGACGGGCTGAGTCGTTTCCGGGGGCCCGTGGCCCTCTCGTGAGCGACCGGGAGCCGCCCTCAGCTCCCGGTCGCCGTCCGGCAGTTCGCCGCCCTCCAGCCGCTGCGGCACCGTGGCCGTGGGAGGTTCGGTCCACCATCTCGGCGAGACGAAACGTCTCGTACCGGCGCGCCCGGAAGCGGCGGCGATCGGGCCGGAGTCGAGGGAGCGGCGGTGAGTTGACGACTGCACAGGGCATCGGCGCAGCCGAACATATGTGTTAGGTTAGGCTTACCTAATATTGCTGGTCGGAGGGGATGTCCGTGCAAAAGTCCGAATTCGCCGGTGCCGTCGCGATGGTCACCGGGGCCGGGCAGGGCATCGGTGCGGCCGTGGCCCGGGCGCTCGTCGCCGAGGGGGCCGTCGTCGCCGCGGTGGACCGCAACCCCGGCCCGCTCGCCGCCCTCGCGGCGGAGTCGCCCGCCGTGCACCCGTACGTCCTGGACGTCGCCGACGGCCGGGCGGTGGACGACACGGTCGACCTGATCGAGCGCCAACTCGGGCCGATCGCCGCACTGGTGAACGTCGCCGGGATCCTGCGCACCGCACCCGTCGTCGAACTCACCGACCAGGACTGGGCGGAGACCTTCGCGGTCAACACCACCGGCGTCTTCCACACCGGCCGCGCGGTCGGCCGCCGGATGGCCGACCGCGGCCGCGGCGCCGTGGTCACCGTCGGCTCCAACGCCGCCGGGGTGCCGCGCGCCGGCATGGCCGCGTACGCGGCGTCCAAGGCGGCGGCCACCATGTTCACCCGCTGCCTCGGGCTGGAACTCGCCCGCTCCGGCGTGCGGTGCAACATCGTCTCGCCCGGCTCGACCGACACCGGGATGCAGCGCGCGCTCTGGGGCGAGGACGCCGAGGCCGCCGAACAGCGGGTCATCGACGGCGACTTGGGCGCCTGGCGGGTCGGCATCCCGCTCGGGCGGATCGCCGCACCCGCCGACATCGCCGAGGCGGTGGTCTTCCTGGCCTCCGACCGGGCCCGGCACATCACCATGCACGACCTCTACGTCGACGGCGGCGCGACCCTGCGCGCCTGACCGCCCTGACCGCCCTGACCGCCCTCGCCGTCCCCCCGCCTTCCCCTCCGCTCCCCTCCGCGCCCCGGGCAACCCCCGGGCGCCGGCCATGCCCTGACCTCCCTCCCTGACCTCCCTCCCCGACCCTCTTCCCTGACGCGCAGACCGTCCAGACCGTCCCAGACTGGAGACTTCACGGTGACCACGGTGCACCACGCCCCCGCCGGGGGTGTCGCCGAGCACGCCGCTCCCGCCCCCGCCGCCGCCCCGGCCCCCGCCGGGCCCGCCGACGCTTCCGCCCCGGGCCCCGACCACGCCGTCATCGGCGCGGCCAGCGGCCTGCTCGGCCAGTACCGGGCCGCGGCCGACGAGGCGTTCTTCGCCTCGCCGACCCGCACCCTGCTCACCGCCGGGGTGCACGCCCGCGTCCCGCAGGACGAGCGCCCGCTGCCCGTCCGGGTCGCCGCGACGCTGGCCGAGGCCCGTCGCGCCGGGGTCGAACGGCCGCTGGTGGTCGGCGCGGTGGCGTTCGACCACGACAGCCGGGTCGAACTCGCCGTCCCCGAGAGAGTCCGCAGAGCCGGGGCGCTGCGCGACGACCCGCTGATCGCGCTGCCCGCGCCGCCGGCCGAGCCGGTCGACTGGCAGGTGCGCCCGATCCCCGAGCCGGCCGCGTACGGCGCGGGCGTCGCGGCGGCCGTCGAGCGGCTGCGCGGCGGCGAGTTGAGCAAGGTCGTGCTGGCCCGCACGCTGGAGCTGAGCGCCGACCGCCCGCTGGACCTGCCCGCGATCCTCCAGCGGCTGGGCCGCCGCGACCCGGGCGGCTACACCTTCGCCGTCCCCGCCGGCGGCGGGCGGACGCTGATCGGCGCCAGCCCCGAACTCCTGGTCTCCCGGCGCGGAACGGCCGTCCTGGCCAACCCGCTGGCCGGCTCGGTGCCGCGCAGCGCCGACCTCGGCGAGGACGTCCGGCGCGCCGCCGCGCTGCTGGAATCGCCCAAGGACCTGCACGAGCACGCCGTCGTGGTGGACGCGATCCGCGCCGCGCTGGCGCCGTACTGCCGCACCCTGGACGTGCCGGCGCGGCCGACCCTGGTGCGCACCGCCGCGATGTGGCACCTGGCCACCACCATCACCGGCGAACTGGCCGATCCGGCGGTCTCCGCCCTGGAGTTGGCCACCGCCATGCACCCGACCCCGGCGGTCTGCGGCACGCCGACGGCCGTCGCCCGGCGGGTGATCGGCGAGGTCGAGCCCTTCGACCGAGGCCTGTACACCGGCATGGTCGGCTGGGGTGACGCGGACGGCGACGGCGAGTGGGTGGTCACCATCCGCTGCGCGGAGGCGGACGAGCGGACCCTGCGGGTGTACGCGGGCGCGGGCGTCGTCGACCGGTCCCGGCCCGAGGACGAACTCGCCGAGACCAGTGCCAAGTTCCGTACCTTCCTGGACGCCGCGGGGGTGTCGCAGTGACGGCGCCGGAGAGTTTTCTGATGCAGGATCAGTTCGCCGGTGTGGACCAGGTCTCCCTTCAGGAGTCCGCCTTCACCCCGTACCCCGCCGAGTTCGCCGAGCGCTACCGGGCCGCCGGGTACTGGCGCGGCGAGACCTTCGGGCGGATGCTGCGCGAGCGCGCCGCCGCGCACGGCGAGCGGATCGCGATCGTCGACCCGGCGGGGGAGGGGCGGCGCTGGACGTACGCCGAACTCGACCGCCGCGCCGACCGGATGGCCGCCGGGCTGCTCGCCCGGGGGATCGGGCGCGGCGACCGCGTGGTGGTCCAACTGCCCAACGTGGCCGAGTTCTTCGAGGTGGTCTTCGCGCTGTTCCGGATCGGCGCGCTGCCGGTCTTCGCGCTTCCGGCCCACCGCGCCACCGAGATCGGCTACTTCTGCTCCTTCACCGGGGCGGCCGGCTACGTCGTCGCGGCCGTCGACAACGGCTTCGACTACCGCGAACTGGCCTCCCGGGTCAAGGCGGAGAGCCCGGCGCTGCGGCTGGTCCTGGTGGCCGGGGACGACCCGGGCGAGCACCTCCGGCTGGCGGACGTGCCCTGCGACGGGCCCGGTCCGGCCGAGGAGCCGGAGCCCGGGAGCGTCGCCTTCCTCCAGCTCTCCGGCGGCAGCACCGGTGTGCCCAAGCTGATCCCGCGCACCCACGACGACTACATCTACTCGCTGCGCGGCTCGGTCGAGCTGTGCGCGCTCGACGAGGACAGCGTCTACCTGTGCGCGCTGCCCGCCGCCCACAACTTCCCGCTCAGCTCGCCCGGTTCGCTCGGCACGCTGTACGCGGGCGGCCGGGTGGTGCTGTGCCCGCGGCCCAACCCGGAGACGGCCTTCCCGCTGATCGAGCGCGAGGGCGTGACCATCACCGGACTGGTGCCGCCGCTGGCCCTGCTCTGGCTGGACGCCGCCGAGCGCGACGCGGGCGGCCCCGGTGCGGGGGGCCTGGACAGCCTGGAGGTGCTGCTGGTCGGCGGCGCCAAGTTCAGCGCCGAGGCCGCCCGGAGGGTGGGCCCGGTGCTCGGCTGCACGCTCCAGCAGGTGTTCGGGATGGCCGAGGGGCTGGTCAACTACACCCGCCTGGACGACCCGGAGGAGCTGATCACCACCACCCAGGGCCGGCCGATCTCCCCGGACGACGAGGTCCGGGTGGTCGACGACCAGGACCAGGACCTGCCCGACGGCGTCACCGGCCACCTGCTCACCCGCGGCCCGTACACCATCCGCGGCTACTGGAACGCGCCCGAGCACAACGCCAACTCCTTCACGGCCGACGGCTTCTACCGCACCGGCGATCTCGTCCGCCGCACCCCCACCGGCCACCTGGTGGTCGAGGGCCGGGCCAAGGACCAGATCAACCGGGGCGGCGAGAAGGTCGCCGCCGAGGAGATCGAGAACCACCTGCTCGCCCACCCCGCCGTGCACGACGCGGCGGTGGTGTCGATGCCCGACCCCTACCTCGGCGAACGCACCTGCGCCTACGTCGTCCTGCGCGCCGAGAACCGCGAACAGCCGCCGAAGAGCATCGAGTTGAAGCGCTTCGTACGCCAGCGCGGACTGGCCGAGTACAAGGTGCCGGACCGGGTCGAGTTCGTCGACGCCTTCCCCGCCACCGGGATCGGCAAGGTCAGCAAGAAGGACCTGCGCGCCGCCATCGCGGCCGCACTCCCTACTCACTGAAGGAAAGACCACCGTGGGCCTGCCCCGCATTCCCTCCTATCCCCTGCCCGCCGCCACCGAACTGCCCGCCAACCGGGTCGAGTGGACGGTCGATCCGGACCGCGCCGTGCTGCTGGTGCACGACCTGCAGAACCACTTCCTGGACGCCTTCGACGCCGCCGCCGCGCCGGTGCCCGAACTCCTCGGGAACGTCGGCCGGTTGGCCGAGGCGGCGCGCGCCCACGGCATGCCGGTGCTCTACTCGGCCCAGCCCGGCGGGCAGAGCCCGGCCGAACGCGGCCTCCAGCAGGACTTCTGGGGCCCGGGCATCCCGGACGACCCGCGCGCGACGGCGATCGCCGACGCCGTCGCCCCCGCACCGGGCGACACGCTGCTCACCAAGTGGAAGTACAGCGCCTTCGTGCGCACCGACCTGGACCGGCTGCTGCGCGAGCAGGGCCGGGACCAGCTGGTGATCACCGGCGTGTACGCGCACATCGGGGTGCAGGCCACCGCCTGCGACGCCTGGATGCGCGACCTGCCGGCCTTCGTGGTGGCCGACGCGGTCGCCGACTTCGGCCCGGACGAGCACCGCGCGGCGCTGTCCTGGGTGGCCGGCCGCTGCGGGCAGGTCACCACCACCGACGCCGTCCTCGCGATGCTGGAAGGGAAGTGACGGGCATGGCCTTCACCGTGGAGCGGATCCGGGCCGAGGTCGCCGACCTGCTCGGAGAGGACCCGGCGGACGTCCCGCTGGACGAGAACCTGGCCGACTGGGGCCTGGACTCGGTCCGGCTGATGGCGCTCGCCGAGCGCTGGCGGGCCGAGGGCGCCGAGGTGGCGTTCGTGCAACTGGCCGAGCGCCCGGCCGTCGAGGCCTGGGCCGCACTGCTCGGCGCGGCCTGATGGAGACCGTGCTGCTGGAGGCCGCCGGGCCGCAGGCGCCCCCACGCACGGACCGGGCGGCGAAGTACCCGCCGACCACCGTCGTGGGGCCGGTCGAGGCGCAGGCGGCCCGGACCCCGGACGCCCCCGCCGTGCTGCTCGCGGGCGGCGCGGTCGTCACGTACCGGGACCTGAACGCCGCGGCCAACCGGCTGGCGCGCGCCCTGGCCGCGCGCGGCGCCCGGCCGGGGGCGGTGGTCGGCCTGGCGCCGGCCCGCCACCCGGCGCAGCTGCTGACCGCGCTGCTCGCGGTGGCCAAGTCCGGCGCGGCGTACCTGCCGCTGGACCCGGCGGACGCGCCCGGACGCCGGGAGCGGCTGCTCGCAGAGACCGCGCCGGTCTGCGTGCTGGGGGAGGGGGTGCCGGAGGCGCTGGCCGGGCTGGACGTGGACGGCGAGCTGGCCACCGACCCGCCCCGGGCGCTCACGCCGCAGCACCTGCTGTGTGTCGGGTACGGCCCCGGCGGGCGCCCGGACGCCGTCCGGCTCACCCACGCCGAGGCCGACCGCCGGGTGCGCGAGCTCCAGGCGGCCCACCCGCTCGGCCCTGGCGACCGGGTGCTGCAACTGGGCCTGCCGCTCTGGGAGTTCCTCTGGCCGCTGCGGACCGGCGCCGCCGTGGTGCTGGCCGACCCGCAGCGGCCGGGCGAGGTCGGGGAGCTGGTGAGGGAGCTGGGTGTCACGGCGGTGCGGGCGACGCCGGCGGCGCTGCTGGGCAGCTGACGGGGGCGGGGCGGGGGCGCCGTCGGGGCGAGGGCGAGCGCGGCGAGCAGATGACAACATTCAGCGAACAACTTTCAGATAACAGATGATGAAATCTGTTATCTGAAAGTTGTCACCTGTTATCTGTCGGCCGTCGGTCGGCAACCATCGGTCGTCAGCCGCCGGCTGTCAGGCGTTCGCCGCCAGGTCCGCCGCCGTCCAGGCCATGGCGACCGCGCCGTCCAGCACCGCCCGGTCGGCCTCCGCCCCCACCGCGGCCTCGGCGAACGCGGCCTCGTGCGGGGCGCAGGCGCCGCCGGTGATGTCCAGCACCGGGTGGATGGCGGGCACGGCGTGGGAGACGTTCCCCATGTCGGTGCACGCGAACGGCCCGCTCTCGACCGGCTCCGGCCGGCCGAGCGCCGCCGCGTTGGCCCGCCAGAGGGCGAGCAGGGCGGGGTCGGAGCGCATGTCCAGGTAGTCCGGTTCGGGCCGGTCGAGCGTCACCTCGCAGCCGGTGGCGAGCGCCCCGGCCCGGAAGCAGTCCTCGACCCGGGCGCGCAGCTGCGCGAGGTCCTCGGCCGCCGAGGCACGGATCTCGTACTCCGCGCTCGCGCTGTCGGGGATCAGGTTGGGCGCGGTGCCGGCGGCCGTGGTGATGCCGTGCACCCGCCACTGCGGCGGCAGGTGCTGGCGCAGCAGCCCGAGGGCGACCTGGGCGACGGTGAGCGCGTCGGCGGCGTTGCGCCCCTGGTGCGGGTTGAGGCTCGGGTGGGCGGCGCGGCCGGTGTAGCGGACGGAGAGGGTGCCGAGCGCGAAGGAGCGGAAGTCGGCGACCTCGACCGGGCAGGGGTGCACCATCATCGCCGCGTCCACGCCGTCGAAGGCGCCCGCCTCCAGCAGCAGCGCCTTTCCGGCTCCGCGCTCTTCGGCGGGCGCGCCGATCACCCGTACGGTGAGCCCGAGTTGGTCGGCGTACGGGGCGAGGCCGAGCGCCGCGCCGAGGCCGGCGGCGGCGATCAGGTTGTGCCCGCAGGCGTGCCCGAGGCCGGGCAGCGCGTCGTACTCGCAGACGAGTGCGACGGTGATCGGCCCGCTGCCGAGGCTCGCGGTGAACGCGGTGTCCAGTCCGTGCGCGGGCGCGGTGACGGCGTAGCCGTGGGCGCGCAGGAGTTCGGCGCACCAGGCGGCCGCGCGGTGCTCCTCGAACGCGGTCTCGGGGTGGGCGTGGATGCGGTGGCTGAGCGCGAGCAGTTCCGCGCGGTGCGCGTGGACGCGTTCGCGGACGGCCTGTTTGGTCGCGGTCAGGGGCATGGGCGGCGCCTCCGGGATGTCAGGGCCCCCGTACTGGGAGGCCGTTGACCAGATCATATGAAGTTAGATTAGGCTAACCTAACTAGGCGTTTCGTTCGCCGGACCCCGAGGAGCACCCCGAACCATGCCTGCCGTCGAAACCCAGGCCGTCGATGTCCCGCTGCTCGCCGCCCAGGCCGCCATCTGGTACGCGCAGTCACTCGACCCCGACAGCCCGGTCTACAACACCGGCGACGCCGTCGAGATCACCGGCCCGCTCGACGAGGGCCGGTTCGAGGACGCGCTGAGGCAGGCGGTCGACGAGGCCGAGGCGCTGAGCGCCGTCGTCGTCACCGGCCCGGACGGCACGCCCCGCCAGCAGCCGCGCCCCGGCCGCCGCTGGCCGCTGCACCACCTCGACCTGCGCGCCGCGCACGACCCGGCCGCCGAGGCCGAGGCCTGGATGCGCGCCGACCTCGCCCGCCCGGCCGACCTCGCCGAGGGCCCGCTGTTCACCCACGCGCTGATCCGCCTCGCCGACGACCGGTACCAGTGGTACCGGCGGATCCACCACCTCGCCGTCGACGCCTACGCGTTGAACCTCCTCGGCGAGCGCCTCGCCGAGCTGTACACCGCGCACGCCACCGGCGCCGAGCCCGCCGCACGCCCGTTCGCCACCCTTGCCGAGGTCGCCGCCGAGGAGGCCGCCTACCGGGACGGCGAGGAGTACCCGGCCGACCGCGCCTACTGGGCCGACCGCCTGGCCGGCGCCGACACCCCGGCGACCCTGCCGGGCAGCCCGGCGCCCGCGCTGTCCGCAACCCCGGCCCAGGCCCCCCTGCGCCTCACCGCCGAACTGCCCGCCGGCACCCGCGACCGACTGGAGCGCGCCGCCGCCACCGCCCGCGCCACCTGGGCCGAACTGCTCCTCGCCGCCACCGCCGGCTACCTGCACCGCCTGGCCGGCACCGAGGACGTCGTGCTCGGCCTGCCGCTCGCCAACCGCCGCGGACCGGCCGCCCTGCGCACCCCCGTCGCCGCCGCCAACGTCCTCCCGCTGCGCCTGGCCGTCCGCCCCGCCGACAGCGCCGAGGCGCTGCTGCGCCGGGTGGTCCGCGAGCTGCGCGCCGTCCGCCGCCACCAGCGCTACCCGCTGGAGGACCTGCGCCGCGACCTCGGGCTGACCGGCGAGCGGCGCGCCCTGTTCGGCCCGATGGTCAACATCAAGGCCTTCGAGGGCGATCTCGACCTGGCCGGCCTGCCCGGCGTCGTCCGCAACCTCGCCGCCGGGCCGGTCGACGACCTCGCCGTCGGCGTCTCGCCCGCCCCCGGCGGCGCGCTGCGCCTCGTCCTGGACGCCGACCCCGCCCGCCACGACACCGCCTCGCTCGCCGCCCACCGCGACGGGCTGCTGCGCTACCTCGACGCCCTCACCGACCTGCTGCTCGCCGCCCCGCAGACGCCCATCGCCCGGATCGACCTGCTCGACCCGGACGGCCTGCGCCGCGCCACCGCCGGCCGCGCGGAGCCGCCGCTCGACCGGACGCTGCCCGAGCTGTTCGCCGCGCAGGCCGCCCGCACCCCGGCCGCCGTCGCCGTCCGCAGCGGCAAAACCGCCCTCACCTTCGCCGAGTTGGACGCCGCCGCCAACCGCCTCGGCCACCGCCTGAACGCCCTCGGCGTGCGCGCCGGTGCGCCGGTCGCGCTCGCCCTGCCGCGCGGCGTGGACACCCTGGTCGCGATGCTCGGCGTGCTCAAGGCCGGCGGCGCCTGCGTCTCCCTCGACCTCGCCCACCCCCGGCAACGCCTGGCCGCCGTCCTGGACGACGCCCGCCCGGTCTGCGCGGTCGGCACCGTCGACGCCCTCGCCCAACTGGACCTGCCGGCCGGCCTGCCCACCGTGCTGCCCGGGGACGCGGACGCCGAGCCCGCCACCGCGCCCCCGGCCCCCCGGCCCCACCACGCCGCCTACGTACTGCACACCTCCGGCTCCACCGGCCGCCCCAAGGGCGTCGTCGTCACCCACGCCTCGCTGGCCAACCTGTACGCGGGCCACGGCGAGGACCACATCGCCCCGGCCGTGCGCCGCACCGGCCGCGAACGCCTGCGCGTCGCCCACAGCGCCTCGTTCGCCTTCGACGCCTCCTGGGACCCGGTGCTGTGGATGGTCCACGGCCACGAGCTGCACCTGCTCGACGACGCCACCTACCGCGACCCGGCCGCCCTGGCCGGCCACCTGCACCGGGAGCGCGTCGACTACCTCGACGTCACCCCCTCCTACCTCGAAGTCCTGCTCTCCGAAGGCATCCTGGACGAGGAGTGGCACCGCCCGGCGGTCATCGCGGTCGGCGGCGAAGCCACCCCGCCCGCCCTCTGGCAGCGCCTCACCGCCGCAGCCGGCCTGCACCCGATCGACCTCTACGGCCCGACCGAGACCACCGTCGACGCCTACGCCTGGACGCCCGGCCCCGACGGCGCCCCGGTCGGCCGGGTGGTGCGCGGCTCCCGCGCCTACGTCCTCGACGGCTCGCTGCGCCCCGCGCCCGACGGCGTCGCCGGCGAACTGTACGTCGCCGGGGCCTGCCTGGCCCGCGGCTACCTCGGACGCCCCGACCTCACCGCCGAACGCTTCCTCGCCGACCCGTTCGGCCCGCCCGGCGACCGGATGTACCGCACCGGCGACCTCGCCCGCCGCCGACCGGACGGCACCCTGGAATTCCTCGGCCGCGCCGACGACCAGGTGAAGATCCGCGGCTTCCGGATCGAGCCCGGCGAGATCGCCGCCGTCCTCGCCGAACTGCCGGGCGTCGCCCAGGCCGTGGTGATCGCCCGCTCCGGTCCGCAGGGCAAGCGGCTGCTCGGCTACGTCGTCCCCGAGGCGGCTCCCGAGACAGCCTCCGAGGCGGTTTCCGAGTCCGAGGCGGCTCCCGAGGCCGTCCCCGAGACCGTTGCCGAGGCCATGTCGGAGGACGCCGTCGAACCCGCCCCCACCCCCCGCGTCGCCCTCGACCCGGCCGCGCTGCGGGCCGCGCTCGCCGCCCGGCTGCCCGGCCACATGGTCCCGGCCGCCGTCCTGGTCCTCGACGAACTGCCGCGCACCGCCCACGACAAGCTCGACCACCGCGCCCTGCCCGAACCCGCCGCCGCCGAGCCCGGCACGGCCCCGGCCACGCCGCAGGAGGAACTGGTCTGCGGGCTGTTCGCCGACGTCCTCGACCTGCCGCAGGCACCCGGGCGGGACGCCTCCTTCTTCGACCTCGGCGGCCACTCGCTGCTGGCCGGCCGCCTCGCCGCCCGGCTGCGCGAGACCTTCGCCGCCGCCGTCGGGTTCGCCGACGTCTTCCGCCACCCGACCCCGGCCGCGCTCGCCGCGCTGCTCGACGCGCACCCCGGCGGCGAGCCCGAGGGCCGCCCCGCGCTGGTGCCCGTGCCGCGCACCGACCGGATGCCGCTGTCACCCGCCCAGCGCGGCCTGTGGTTCCTGCACCGGCTCCAGGGCCCCAGCCCCACCTACAACATCCCGCTCGCCCTGACCCTCACCGGCCCGCTCGACCGGACCGCCCTCACCCTCGCCCTCGGCGACCTCGCCGCCCGGCACGAGGTGCTGCGCACGGTCTACGGCGAGGAGCCGGACGGCACGCCGTACCAGCGGGTGCTGCCCGCCGCGCCCGTCGAACTGCACGACGGCACCGAGCTCGCCGAAGCCGTCCGGCACGCCTTCGACCTCACCGGCCGGCCGCCGCTGCGCGCCACCCTGTTCACCCACGGCCCGGCCGAGCACACCCTGCTCCTGCTGCTCCACCACATCGCGAGCGACGGCGCGTCCACCACCCCGCTGGTCCGCGACCTGTCCGCCGCCTACACCGCCCGGCTGGCCGGCCGCGCACCGGAACTCCCGGCGCCAGCAGTGCAGTTCGCCGACCACGCGGCCTGGCAGCGGCAGCTGCTCGGCACCTCCGAGGCGCCCAGCCCGCTCGCCGCGCGGCAGTCGGAGTACTGGCGCACCGCCCTGGCCGGCCTGCCCGACCAGCTGGAACTGCCCACCGACCGCCCGCGCCCCGCCGTCGCCGGCCACCACGGCGCCACCGTGCCCTTCACCCTCGACGCCGAGGCGCACGCGGCCCTCGCCGTGCTCGCCCGGACCGCCGGCGGCACCGTCTTCATGGCCGTCCAGGCCGGACTCGCCGCCCTGCTCACCCGGCACGGTTGCGGCACCGACATCCCCGTCGGCACCCCGGTCGCCGGCCGCGACGACCCCGAAACCGCCGACCTGGTCGGCTACTTCGTCAACTCCGTGGTCCTGCGCACCGACACCTCGGGCGATCCGACCTTCCGCGAGCTGCTCGGCAAGGTCCGCAGCACCGTCCTCGCCGCCCACGAGCACGCCGACCTGCCCTTCGACCGCCTGGTCGAGGAGCTCAACCCGCCGCGCTCCCTCGCCCGCCACCCGCTGTTCCAGGTGATGCTCGCCTGGCAGAGCCGGCCCGACGAGCCCCACCCGCTGGGCGGCGGCCTCACCGCCCGGATCGCCGCCGTCCCCAGCGGCACCGCCAAGTTCGACCTCACCCTCAACGCGGGCGAGCTCCCCGGCGGCGGCATCGGCGGCTTCCTGGAGTACCGCACCGACCTCTTCGACGCCGCCACCGTCGAAGGGCTCGCCACCCGCCTCGCCCGGCTGCTCACCGCCGCCGCCACCGCGCCCGACACCGCGATCGGCCGGCTCCCGCTGATCGGCGAGGAGGAGCGGCTGCGCGCCCTCGTCGAGTGGAACGGCACCCCGCACACCCCGGCCCCGCACACCTCGGACACCTCGGCCCCGCACACCTCGGCCCCGCACACCCCGGCCCCGGACACCACCCTGGCCGAGCTGTTCGAGGCCGCGGCCGCCGCCAACCCGCAGGCCGTCGCCGTCAGTTGCGGTGACGAGCAGCTCGACTACACCGAACTCGCCGCCCGCGCCGACCGCCTGGCCCGGCTGCTGGCCGCCAACGGCATCGGCCCCGGCACCATCGTCGCCCTCGCCCTGCCGCGCTCGCTCGAACTCGTCGTCGCCCTCCTCGCGGTGGCCAAGTCCGGCGCCGCCTACCTGCCGCTCGACCCCGACTACCCGGCCGACCGCCTCGCCTACATGCTGGCCGACGCCGCCCCCGCCGCCCTGCTCACCGACCGCGCCACCGCACCCCGGCTGCCCGCTCACCAGGTGCCCCAACTGCTCGTCGACGGACCGGAGTCGGACGCCCACCCGGCCACCCCGCTGGCCCAGCACGAGCGCACCCGCCCGCTGCGCGCCGAGGACACCGCCTACGTCATCTACACCTCCGGCTCCACCGGCCGGCCCAAGGGCGTGCCCGTCACCCACCACAACGTGGTCCGGCTGTTCAGCTCCACCGACCACTGGTTCGGCTTCGGCGCGGACGACGTCTGGACCCTCTTCCACTCCTACGCCTTCGACTTCTCCGTCTGGGAGCTGTGGGGGGCCCTGCTGCACGGCGGCCGCCTGGTCGTCGTCCCGCACCTGGTCAGCCGCGACCCGGCGGCCTTCCTCGACCTGCTCGCCCGCGAACGCGTCACCGTGCTCAACCAGACCCCGTCCGCCTTCTACCAGCTCAGCGCCGCCGACCGGGACCGCCCCGGCGCCGAACTCGCCCTGCGCTACGTGGTGTTCGGCGGCGAGGCGCTCGAACTGGCCCGGCTCGACGACTGGTACGCCCGCCACCCGGAGGACGCGCCCACCCTGGTCAACATGTACGGCATCACCGAGACCACCGTGCACGTCTCCTACATCGCCCTCGACCGGGCCACCGCCGCCGCCGGGAGCAGCAGCACCATCGGCGTCAACATCCCCGACCTGCGGGTCTACGTCCTGGACCAGCACCTCCAGCCCGTCCCGCCCGGCGTCACCGGCGAGATGTACGTCGCCGGGGCCGGCCTGGCCCGCGGCTACCTCGGCCGCCCCGACCTCACCGCCGGGCGCTTCGTCGCCGACCCGTACGCCGAACTGTTCGGCGAACGCGGCACCCGGATGTACCGCTCCGGCGACCTCGCCCGCCGCCGCGCCGACGGCGTCCTGGAGTACTTCGGCCGCGCCGACCAGCAGGTGAAGCTGCGCGGCTTCCGGATCGAACTCGGCGAGATCGAGGCCGTGCTGGCCGCCCACCCGGGCGTCGCCGACGCCGCCGTGGTCGTCCGCGAGGACGCCCCGGGCGACAAGCGCCTGGTCGGCTACGCGGTCACCACGGCGAGCCCCGAGGAGTCGCACGCCGTCGCCGCCGTCGCCGCCGTCGCGGCCGTCACCCCCGAGAACCTGCGCGCCCACGCCGCCGCCGAACTGCCCGCCCACATGGTGCCCTCCGCCGTCGTCCTGCTCGACCGGCTGCCGCTCACCGCCAACGGCAAGCTCGACCGCCGCGCCCTGCCCGCCCCCGACGCACCCGCCACCGGCGCCGGACGCCCGCCGCGCACCCCGCGCGAACAGCAGCTGTGCGAACTCTTCGCCGAGGTGCTGGGCGTCGCGGCGGTCGGCGTCGACGACGACTTCTTCGCCCTCGGCGGCCACTCGCTGCTGGTCGTCCGCCTCGCCGGGCGGATCCGCGAACTGCTCGGCCTGGACGTCGGCATCGGCACCCTGTTCCAGTCGCCCACCGTCGCCGCCCTCGACACGGCCCTGGCGGCCGGCTCGCAGAGCGCCGACGCGCTGGACGTCCTGCTCCCGCTGCGCCCCGCCGCGCCCGGACGCCGTACCCCGCTGTTCGCCGTCCACCCCGCCGGCGGCCTCAGCTGGTGCTACACCGGCCTGATCCGCCACCTGCCCGCCGACCAGCCGATCTACGGCCTCCAGGCCCAGGGCGTCGGCGCCGCCACGGCGGCCCGGCCCCTGCCGCAGACCCTGGACGAACTGGCCGCGCACTACGTCGACCGGCTGCGCGAGGCCCAGCCCGAGGGACCGTACCGGCTGCTCGGCTGGTCCACCGGCGGGATCATCGCGCACGCCGTCGCCGTCCGGCTCCAGGACCTCGGCCACGCCGTCGAACTGCTCGCGATCCTGGACGCCTACCCCGCCGAGGGCTTCCGCGACCTGCCCGTCCCCGACCAGGCCGAGGCGCTGGAGGCGCTGCTCACCATGGGCGGCTACGGCCCCGAGGACCTCGCCGGGCGGCCGCTCGAACTCGCTGCCGTCACCGAGCTGCTGCGCCGCGAGGGCAGTCCGCTCGCCGGGCTCGACGACGCCACCGTGGCCGCCCTCAACCGGATCTACCTCAACACCAACCACCTCGTCCGGGGCCACGACCACCGCCCCTTCGACGGCGACGTGCTGTTCTTCCGCGCCACCGTCGACACCATCGACGAGACCCTGGTGCCCGAACTCTGGATCCCGTACGTGTCCGGCCGCATCGACAACACCGACGTCGCCTGCTCGCACAAGGACATGACCCTGCCCGCCCCGATCGCGCACATCGCCCGCGTGATCACCGACCACCTGGAGAAGTCCTCCGATGAGTGACGCCCCCGCCAACCCCTTCGACGGTGACGGCGAGTTCCTCGCCCTCGTCAACGACCAGGGCCAGCACTCGCTCTGGCCGGCCTTCGCCGCCGTCCCGGCCGGCTGGAACGTCTCCCACGGCCCGTGCGAGCGCGCCGACGCCGTGCAGTGGATCACCGCCCACTGGACCGACCTGTGACCCCTCCGGCCGTCGAGGCCGCCCCGGCGCGCCCCTTGCTCGCGGGGCGCGCCGCGGTGGTCGTGGTCTACACCGCCGCGATGTGCATGAACGGCCTGGACTCGACCATCGTCAACCCCGCGCTGTTCACCATCGCCGAGGACTTCGGGCGGCCCGTCTCGGCCGCCAACGCCGTCGAGACGGCCTTCCTGGTCGGCCTCGCCGTCGGCCTGCCGGTGGCGGGCTGGCTCGGCGACCGGTTCGGCGTGAAACGGGTCTTCCTCGGCTCCCTGGCCGCGTTCACCCTCGCCTCCGCCCTGTGCGCCGCCGCGCCCGGCCTCGGCTCGCTCGCCGCCGCGCGGGCCGTCCAGGGCGTGGCCGGCGGGCTGCTCACCCCCGTCGGGATGACCCTGCTGTTCCGGGCCTTCGCTCCGCACGAGCGGGCCGGCCTGGGCCGGATCCTGATCGTCCCGACCGCCCTGATGCCCGCCCTCGGCCCGCCGCTCGGCGGCCTCCTGACCGAACACCTCTCCTGGCACTGGCTGTTCCTGGTCAACGTGCCGATCGGGGTCGCGGCCGTCGTGACCGGGCTCATCGGCCTGCGCGCGGCGGACGAGCCCCCGGCCGGCCGCTTCGACACCACCGGCTTCCTGCTCGCCACCCCCGGCCTCGGACTGCTCACCTACGCGCTCGGCTTCGGCCCGGCGCACGGCTGGTCCTCGCCCGGAGTGGCGCTCAGCGGCGTGGCCGGTCTCCTCCTGCTCGTCATCGCCGTCCGACACCAACTCCGCGCCGCCGAACCACTGGTGGACCTGCGGCAGCTCGCCGACCGCACCTTCGGCACCGCCACCTGGCTGGCGCTGCTCACCTCGGCCGGCCTGATGGGCGCCCTGTTCGTCCTCCCGCTGCTCTACCAGGCCGCCCTCGGGGCCTCGGCCCTCGACGCGGGGCTGAGCGTCTTCCCCGAGGCGATCGGCCTGATGGCCGCCTCCCAGGTGGTCGACCGCCTGCTGCCCCGGTTCGGCCCCCGCCGCCTCGCGCTGCCCGCGCTGCTGCTCGCCGCCCTCGTCCTGGCCGCCCTCGGCTTCGCCGAGAACCCCTGGGCCGTACGGGCGTTGATGTTCGCGGTCGGGCTCGTCCTGGGCACCGCCGTGCTCACCGTCCAGATCGCCGGCTTCGCCGACGTCCCCGGGCCCGCGATGGGCCGGGCCATGGGCCTGTTCACCATCGTCCGCACCCTCGGCGGCGCCCTCGGCATCGCCGCCACCGCCGCCCTCATCGGCGCCCTGGACACCGACGGCGGCTCACCCGGCCCCTACCGCCTCGCCCTCCTGCTCACCGCCGCCCTGGTCGCCGCCGGCACCCTCCTCGCCACCCGCCTCCCCCGGGAGGCGCCGGCACCCTGAATCGGCTCCGGCTGCCGTACGGTGGCCGGAGCACTGGAGGAGAGTCCATGAACCCCGAGCGCTACCGTCTTCTCGAAGAGGCCCGGCGCAGTCTCCCGGACGGCTACAAGGTGGAGTTGTCCGGCGACATCATCGTCATGCAGGCGTCACCGTCGTCGGTCCACCAGCTGAACCTCGCGCTGGTCCAACGCCAGTTCGAGGCGCACTGCCCTCCCGGCTACTTCCCCACCGGGAACAGTGATCTCTCCTCACCCGAGGTCGGCTCCGTGCGCAATCCCGACCTCACGTACCTGCCCGAGGACGTCATCGACCTGGCCGGCCACGACATCCCCGCCGAGCTGGCCCTGATCGCGGTCGAGATCGTCTCCCCGTCCAATCCCGAGAACGACTGGACGGGGAAGGTCCGCGACTACCCGCGCATGGGCTTCCCGCTCTATCTGATCGTGGACCCGCGGCAGCGGACGGCCACGCTGTTCTCCGAGCCGAACCACGACCGGTACCACACGAGGACCGAGCGGGAGTTCGGCGGGACGATCAGCGTTCCCGATCCGTTCGGCTTCGAACTGGACCTCGCGCGGCTCGTCCCGTACAAGGACTGATCGCCGAGCGCCTGACCGATGGGCTCAGGCGCTCGGCCAGAGGATCAGGTCGGGCAGGGCGTGCCGGCGCGGCCGGTCGCCGAGGTCGGCGAGTGCGGTGCGGATGGCCCGGAGGTGTCCGACGGTCAGTTCCAGGGGCGGCTCGTCGGGCTGGTGGGTCGTGCGGATGGGGTAGTCGACGCCGGGGGTGCGGGTCATCTCGATGTGGCAGCCGAGCAGATGCGTCACGGGGCGGCGTTCGGCGAAGTCGATCAGCCGGTCGACGGTGCGGGTGAAGGCCGGCCAGTCGTCGATGTAGAGGCGGCCCGGGTAGACGGTGTCGCCGGTGAGCAGCAGGCCCGTCCACGGGTCGTAGTAGGTGACGGCCGCCGGGTGGTGGCCCGGGGTGGCCAGGCATTCGAGCACCCGGCCGCCGCCGAGGTCCACCTGCGCGACGGCGTCCGGGTCCTGGTCGAAGCCGAAGTACGGCCAGGCCGTGGTCGGGTCGGCGCCGACCAGGGTCGTCGCGTGCCGGTCGGCGAACTGCCCGTCGCCCGCGACGTGGTCGCCGTGCGGGTGGGTGTGCAGGACGAGCAGCCCGTAGCCGTCGCGGGGGTTGTCGGCGAGCCACCGGTCGATGAGCCCGTCGACCACGGTGCGCAGCGGGAAGTGCGCGGCGGAGGCGGTGGCCCCGGTGTCGATCAGGACGGCCCGCTCGCCCCCGAACAGCAGGAACAGGAACGGCGCCTCGTAGTTGACCGCCTTGTTCTGCCGCAGGATGACGGTGTGCTCGTCGTACGCGTGGACCTGGATGTCCGGGTCCGTGTTGTGCTTCGCGGACGGGGATCCGTGGATCCACCGCACATCGAGCGGACGGGCGATCGGGGCACCGGCGGCCATGACGTCTCCCTGGGTGCGTCGTCTTGGCGGGCCGGGTACGGCGCACATCTCGTCCGGGGCGGTCGCCGGCGCGCCGCCACCGGGACGCTAGCACGCCCCCGTCGCCGCGCGCCGGTCCGCCGATTCGTCGATTCGCCGATTTGCCGGGAACCGTCAGGCACGCCCCAGCAGGTGCGCCAGCCCGTCCGCCAGCCCGCCGCGCCAACAGGCGTAGTCGTGGCCGCCGTTGAACTCGCGGTACGCGAGGTCGTAGCCGCGGGCGGTGAGGACGTCGCGCAGGTGGCGGTTCTGCGGGAGCAGCATCCACTCCTGGAGGCCGACCTCGACGTAGAACCGGGCCTCCCGCCTTTGCTCGCGGGCGAATTGGCGGGTCAGCCACTCACTGCCCTCGTCGAACTCCGTCTCGTCCGGCCACCAGAAGGAACCGGACTGGCAGAGCGCGCCGCCGAAGCGGTCGGGGCGTCGGAACGCGGCGAAGGCGGCGGTGAGGCCGCCCGCGCTCTGGCCGGCGATGACGGTGCCGGCCGGGTCGGTGGTGGTGCCGAACTCGGCTGCCGCCCAGGGGAGGAGGCGGTCGGCGAGGAGGTCGACGAAGGCCGGGTTGCAGCTGAGGTCGTCGGGGCGGCAGGGGCCCATGGTGTGGACGAGCAGGGCGACGGTGGGCGGGATGGCGCCGTCCGCCGCGAGGTTGTCGAGGGTGTCGCCGACCGACAGCACCTCGCCCCACATCTCGCCGTCCAGCAGCACGGCCACCGCGAACGGCCCGCCACCGGCGGACGCTCCGCCACCGGCGGGGAGGTGGACGTCCACCCGCCGCCCGGCCACCTCGTGGGCCACCGTCCGCCCGCGCGGCACGCCGTCGCGCCGCCGGGCGTACGGCTGGGCGGGGGCGTCGGGCAGGCTGAGCACGGACGACGGGTGGCGCCCGTCGCGGGCGGGCAGCCGGGGGGCGGCGTCGTGCGGGTCGGGGCGGGCGTGGTCGAGGACGCGCAGCCAGTCCGCCCGGGTGGTGCCGGGGGCGTCCCCCCGGAACGGGTACAGCTGGTAGGACGCCCGGTGGTCGGCGCGCAGCCGGTAGGTGATCGACCAGCGGCCGTCGTCGCGGCGGGTCATCAGGTGCGGGGCGAGGTCGCCGGCGTGCCGGTCCTTGTCGGTGACGGTGTGCAGGAGGGCGAGCACGCCGTCGCACGACGCGTCCTCGTGCACGAAGGTGACCAGGCGGTAGGCGGGGTCGGCCGGATCGGGCGCGACGAGGGGAAGGGTTTCCATCTGCGGGACTCCTCGGGGAGGTTAGGCGGGGGTGCCCTTGCGGCCGAGCAGCACCCAGAGCAGGAAGGGGCCGCCGAGGACGGTGGTGACGATGCCGACGGGGATCTCCACCCCGCCGATCAGCACCCGCCCCACGGTGTCGGCGAGCACGACGAGGACGGCGCCGGTCAGTGCCGAGCCGAGGACCGGTACGCGCGCCGGCCCGGCCAGCCGCCCGGCGATCACGGGCGCGGCCAGCGCGACGAAGCCGACCGGCCCGCACACGCCGACGGCCAGTCCGGCCAGCGCGACGGCCAGCAGCAGGCAGCCGAGCCGGACCCGGCCCGGGTCGACGCCCAGCGAGGCGGCCACGTTGTCGTCGAAGCGCAGCACCGCCAGCCGCCGGGCCGCCGCCAGCGCGAGCGGCACGAGCACGGCCAGCCCGATCAGGACCGGGGTGGCGACGGCGTAGTCCCGCCCGTTGAGGCTGCCGGAGGTCCAGACGTACAGCGAGCCGGCCGAGTTGAGCGAGCGGCGGGCGAGCGCGACCTGGATGACGGCCGAGGCGAGCGCGGACATCGCGAGGCCGACGACCAGCACCCGGTAGCCCTGCGCGCCGAGCCCGCCGGAGACCAGGGTGACGACCAGGACGGCGGCCAGCGCGCCGAGCGGGCCGGCCCACCAGGCGCCGAAGGTGCCGGAGACGGTGGCGGAGATCAGGACGGCGGCGGTGGCGCCGTCGTTGACGCCGAGCAGTTCGGGGGTGGCGAGGCGGTTGCGGGCGAGGGTCTGGGTGAGGCAGCCGGCCAGGCCGAGGGCGGCGCCGGCGGCGAGCCCGGCGACGATCCGGCCGAGCCGGAACTTCTGCACCAGCAGCACGTCCAGCCGGTCGCCGTAGCCGAACACGGCCTGGAGGGTGCGGCCGAGGCCGAGTTCGCTCTGCCCGGCGTGGGCGGACACGACGACGACGGCGAGCAGCGCCGCGGCCAGGGCGAGCGAGGCGAGCAGCGCCCGGCGGGGGAGCAGCAGCGACCAGGCGCCGCGCCGCAGCACCAGGTCGGGTTTGGGCGCGGGCGGCTCGGACCGCCGGACGGGGGCGGGCTCGGCCGGATCGGCCATGCCGAGCGCGGCGGTCCGGCGGGAGCGGACGATCGCGATCAGCGCGGGGGCGCCGACCAGGGAGACGATCACCGACACCGGCGCCTCGAACGGGCGGGCCACCACCCGGGCCAGCACATCGGCCCCGGTGAGCACGGCGGCGCCGAACAGCCCTGCGAGCACGGTGAGTTGCCCGACCCTGGGGCCGGCGACGGCCCGCCCCAGGAACCCGGCGAGCAGGCCGAGGAAGGAGATCGGGCCGGCCAGCGCGACGGCCGAGGCGGTCAGCAGGGTGACGGCGAAGGCGACCGCGGCCCGGGTGGCGCCGGGGCGGTGGCCGAGGCCGCGGGCGAGGTCGTCGCCGAGCGCGAGCGCGGTGAGCGGCCGGGTGGCGAGCAGGGCGAGCAGGAAGCCCACGCCGAGCACCGGGGCGAGCTGGCGCAGCGTCGTCCAGCCCTCCACCCCGGCCAGCGAGCCCAGCACCCACACCCGGTACCGGTCGTACGCCTCGGGCGAGTTGACGATCAGCACGCCGGTGAGCCCGCCGAAGGTGGCGCCGACCGCCGAGCCGCCGAGCACCAGCCGCATCGGCGACCCGCCCCGGGCGCCCGCGATGAGCAGCACCAGCGTGCTGGCGAGCACGGCGCCGCCGAAGGCGAAGGCCAGGTACCCGTACGAGGTCTGGATGCCGAGTACGGCGATGCCGAGCACGACCCCCAGGGAGGCGCCGGCGTTGACGCCGAGCAGTCCGGTCTCGGCGAGCGGGTTGCGGGTGACGGACTGCAGTTGCGCCCCGGCGACCCCGAGTGCGGCGCCGACCAGCAGGGCGGTGGCCGTGCGGGGCAGGCGCAGGTCGCCGACGACGAGGGCGAGCCGGCTGTCCGCGCGGGCGCCGTGGCGGTTCAGCAGGTAGTCCAGCACCCGCCCGGGGCCGACCTCCCCGGCGCCGACGGACAGTGAGAGCGCGGCGAGGGCGAGCAGGACCGCGACCGCGCCGAGGGTGATCGGCCAGGCGGCGCGGCGGCCGTCCCCGCGCGGTGGTGGCGGTGGCGGCGGGGCGTCCGGCTCGGTGCGGGACTCCCCGGGGGCGCCCACTTGCGACAATGTCATAAGGTAAGGCTAACCTAATGAGCGCATCGTCCTGTGGGCACCGCCACCGTGCCGGGTCACCCGGACGCCGCCCAACCCCCGTACCACCGCTGCCCGGAGGCACCCATGCCGTTCGCCCAGAGCCCGCTCCACCCCGTCCGCCGCCGCGCGGCCCGGGCGCTGGCCGTCACCGGGGCGGCCGCCCTCCTGCTCGCCGGGTGCGGCTCCTCCGGGTCCTCCTCCGGATCCTCGGGCTCCGCGGGCGGCTCCTCCGCCGCCGGCAGCCCGGCGGCGGACGTGGCCGGCGGCAAGCGCACCGTCAAGGACGCGACCGGCAAGGCCGTCGAGATCCCCGCCGCGCCCCAGCGGATCGTCACCCTCACCCAGGAGGACCTCGACGCGGTGCTCGCCCTCGGCGTCAAGCCCGTCGGCATCACCAACGGCCAGGGGCTCAACGAGCCGCCCGCCTACCTCAAGGACAAGGTCCAGGGCGTCCCGGTGGTCGGCAACCTGCTGCAGCCCGTCATGGACAAGGTCATCGCCGCCAAGCCCGACCTCATCCTGGCCGGCGACATGCAGGACGAGCAGATGCTCAAGCAGCTGCGCGAGATCACCCCCGCCACCCTCGTCACCATGGCACCCACCGACGACTGGAAGCTCGCCTTCCGCGGCATCGGAAACGCCGTCAACAAGCTCGACCAGAGCAACAAGGTGATCGCCGACTACGAGGCCAAGGCCGCCAAGGCCGGAGGCGACCTCGGCAAGAACAAGGGCGCGGCCGTCTCCATCGTCCGCTGGAACCCCACCGGGCCGAGCTGGATGGAGAAGAAGCAGTTCGCCAGCGGCGTCGCCCTCGACATGGGCCTCACCCGCCCGGCCGCGCAGGACAAGGACGGCAACGCGCACAGCCCGGCGCTCAGCCTGGAGAAGCTCGCCGAGATCGACGGCGACTGGCTGTTCCTGTCCACCCTCACCGACGACGGCAAGACCGCGCTCAAGGACGTCCAGTCCAAGCCCGCCTACCAGGAGCTGGGCGCGGTGAAGAACAAGCACGCCGTCACCGTGGACGGGTCGGTCTGGTCCACCCGCGGCGGGCCGCTCGCGGCCGACGTGGTCATCGGCGACATCGGCAAGGCGCTCGCCGCCTCCTGACCGGCCCGCGTTCGGGCCCCGTTCCGGGCCCGCGTCCGCGCTCGGGCTCGTACCCGGCCGGGCCCGCGCCCGTGCCCGGCCGGCCGGCACCTCGCCCGGCCGGCCCGCAGCCCCCTCCAACCGAAGGAACCCTCGATGGAGTTGACGATCCAGGGCCTCACCGCCGGCTACGGCCCCGGCCGCCCGGTGCTCGCCGGCGTCGACCTCACCGTCCCGGCCGGCCGGGTGGTGGCCGTCGTCGGCCCGAACGGCTGCGGCAAGTCCACCCTGCTGCGGGCCGTCGCCCGGCTGCACCGGCCGGACGGCGGGCGGGTGCTGGTCGGCGGCGAGGACGTCTGGCGGCTGCGGCCGCGCCAGGCCGCGCACCGGGTCGCGCTGCTCCCGCAGAGCCCGCAGGCCCCCGAGGCGGTCACCGTCGCCGGACTCGTCCGCTACGGCCGCCACCCGCACCAGGGGCTCTTCCGCCAGTGGTCGTCCGACGACGAGCGGCTCACCGCGCGGGCGCTGCGCGCCACCGGCGTCGAGGAACTCGCCGACCGCCGGCTGGACCGGCTCTCCGGCGGCCAGCGGCAGCGCTGCTGGCTCGCCATGGTGCTCGCCCAGGACGCGCCCGTCGTGCTGCTCGACGAACCCACCAGCGCGCTCGACCTCGGGCACGCCGTCGAGGTGCTGGAACTGGTCCGCGAGGTCGCCGCCGGCGGGCGGACGGTCGTCATGGTGCTGCACGACCTCGCGGCGGCGGCCCGTTACGCCGACCTGGTCGTCGCCCTGCGCGACGGCTCGGTGGTGGCCTGCGGCCCGCCCCGCGAGGTGGTCGACGCACCGCTGGTGCGCGCGCTGTACGACATCGACAGCGACGTGCTCGCCGCCCCCGGCGACGGCGCTCCGGTGATCGTCCCCCGGGCGGCGTCAGTACGTTGACGATGCGTCAGGTGTGACCTGGCGGGCGACGGGAGGCGGGTGGCGGGGCAGGCGGCGTGTCGCCTGCCCCGTTCACTCGTTCGACGGGTTTGCGCCCCGGAAGCCGCGGAACGGCCTCCCCGGCCGCCGCTTTGTCAGTGGGCCTCGCTACGTTCCTCGCATCGCTGACCGGCAGGTGGGAGGAGACGTCCGTGGCATGGGTGGAAACAGGCGCGGGAGGGTACCGCGTCGCGCTCGACGGGGAGGGCAAGGTGGTCTGCCGCAACGCGGCGGGCCGCGAGCTGAAGTCCCTGCCGTCGAAGCTCGGTGACGATCCGGTGGTCGCCCAGCTCAGGCAGCTCGCCGAGTGGCTGGCCGCGCACGAGCGGCGCTGCCAGGAGGACGTCGAGCGGTGGATGGTGCGCTCGCTGCCGGTGCCCGCCGCCGTGCTGACCGCGGTCTGGGCGGACGAGGCCTGGCAGGCCGTCCTGCGCGACCTGGTGGTCACCGGCCCGGACGGCGCCGTCGCCGGCTTCCTGCGCGGTGCGGACGCCGAGCGCGGGCTCGGCCTGGTGGACCTGGACGGCGACACCGTCCGGCTCACCGACGGCGAGATCCTGATACCCCACCCCGTGCTGCTCCCGGACCTCGACGACCTGCGCGAGTTCGCCGTCGAGCTCGGCGTCTCCCAGCGCGTGCCGCAGCTCTACCGGGAGGTCTGGCACCGGCCGGACGAACGGCCGGCCGGCACCGAGGTCACCACCTACGCCGGCGGCCGCTACCGGGAACTGCGCGAACTGCTCGGGCGCTGCGCCCGGCTCGGCCACCGGGTGCGCGGCGGCTCCGCCGTCCAGCCCGTGGTGGAGGCGGGGCGCACCGTCGAGGCCCGCGTCTGGGTGGGCGACTACTACGAGTACGACGCCTGCGAGACGGGCGCGCTCAGCTGGGCGGGCCCGGACGGCCGGGTGCTGCCGCTCGCCGAGGTCGGCCCGATCGCCTGGTCCGAGGGCATGCGGATGGCCGCCGCACTGTACGCAGGCCGCACCATCGAAGGGGAGGACGCCGCATGACCGCCACCGGACTCGACCAGAGGGCCGTTCAGGACGCCGACCGGACGGCCGCCCAGGACGCCGGGCCGCACGAGCGGCTGCTCGACGCGGGGGCCGTGCTCCCGCCCGGCACCCTGCCCGGCGTCGGCCGCCCCGACAGCGCCGCCGACGTGCTCACCGCCCGCGCCTACACCCACCCCGCGCTCGACGGGCGCCGGATCGTCCGGCTGGTCCCCGGCGCGCTCGGACCGGCCGAGGACCTCGCCGTCGACTTCCTCGGGCTCGTCCCCGACGGCACGCCCGCCGAGGTCGGCCAGGTCCGCCAGGAGGCGCTCGGCTTCCCCGCCTGGGCGCTGGTCCACGACCCGGCCAACGGGCACCACGCGCTCGCCCTGGTCAAGGAGATGGAACGGCTCTCCCGCCAGGCCCGGTCCAAGCCCGGCACCGCCAAGGACGGGTTCGAGGCGCTCGCCGCCCGCCTCGGCCGCGCCGTGCCGCACTTCCTGCCCACCTTCTGCGAGGAGGTCGGCCGGATCTTCCTCGCCCACGGCAACCAGACCTACGCCGCCGGCTACTTCGGCAAGGCCCGCGAGGCCGAGCGCACCTACCGCCTGACGGTCGACGAGGAGCGGCTGCGCGCCGTCTTCCTGGAGTTCGCCCTGGCCGGCGCGCTCACCGTCAAGTCCCTGCGCCAGTACGTCAAGGAGCTCGCCGAACGGCTCGACGCGCTGACCGCCTGGCAGCGCTTCCGCCAGCTCTGCACCGAGCGCTCCGCCGCCGGCATGGCCCCCTACGCCGGGGTCGCCGAGGACGCCCGCGCACTGATCAAGGCCGCCGGGCTGGACCGCGCCGAGCACGAACAGGCGCTGCTCGCCGAACTGCTGGCCGGCCCGGGCGCCAACCGGGCGCCCGGGGCGTTCTGGAAGTCCTGGCACGGCCCCCTGACCGAACTCGGCCGGCGCGACCAGGCGGTCCGGGCCCGCCTGCTGGAGCTGATGCCCGACCCGGCCGGCACCGACGCCGCCGTGAACGACACCGCCTGGCTCGTCCTGCTCGCCGAGACCGGGGCCGAGCAACTGCTCACCGGCCCGCGCGCCGAGGGCGCCGAGCCCGCCGCCGCGTGGCTCCAGCGCTGGTGCCACCACCTCGGGCGCGGCTGGCGCTCCCGGCCCAGCTGCGCCGCCACCGTCGCCCTGGCCGGCCGGATGGCCGAGCGGCTGCGGGCCGACGGTGTCCCGGTGGACCTGTACACCGACGTCCGCCGCAGCCAGACCCAACTCGACCTGCTGGACCGGCTGCTCGCCGACGGCGTGCCCGTCGCCGACCCGTCGGCCACCCTCCGGTTCGACCTCAAGGACTGGGTCGACCAGTGCGGCCCCGACAGCGCCGGCCTCGCGGCCGTCGCCGCCGACCCGCGGTTCCGGCCCGTCCTGCGCGCCGCGACCCCGCCCGCCTGGGAGACCGCCGTCAAGCGGCAGGTGCCCGCACTGCCGCTGCTGCGCCGCCTGTTCGAGGAGTGGGCCGAACTCCGGACCGACGAGCTGACCGCCGCTCGCGGCCTGGCCGGCGCCGCCGACCTGGTGAGCTCGCTGAGCCCGTACCGCACCGCCGTGCGGGCCGTCGCCCCGGCCGCCGCCGAGCGGATCGCCGCCCTCGACGTCACCGCCCTGCTCGCCGGGGCGCTCGGCGCCGGCATCCTCGACGAACTCGGCTGGCCGGCCCTGGAAGAGGCCCTGGCCAAGCTCGCCGACCCGGCCGACCCCGCCAAGCCCGTGGACCCTGCGGACCTTGCCGGCGCCGACTCCGCCGGCCCGGACTCCGAGCCGCAGGACACCCCCGGCCTCAACGGCGGGCGCCTCACCGGCCTGATCGTCGAGGACGCCTGGCCGTACCTGATCCTCGCCCGCCACGACCAGGCCGTCGTGGTCGGCCCGCAGGGCGTCCTACTGGAGCACACCCTGCGCCTGCCCCCGGCGAAGGAGCGCTGGAACCAGCCCCGGCTGCGCCTCGTCGACGGCGAACTCCTCGTCGCCTGGTACCAGGACGGAAAGCAGCACGCCTACTGGTCCAGCCGGCCCGGCGAGGTCGTCGAACTCACCGGCGAGACCATCGCCGGCTACCACTACGGCGACCGGGATCCCGAGCCCCCCTCCCTCCCGCTGCCCGGCGGCGGCCGCACCACCGGCGAACGCCCGCTGCACCCCGGCGACACCCGGATGCCCGCCGAACACCGCGTCCTCGGCGACGGCACCGGCCACTGGACAGTGCGCTACGGCCAGGACGGCGCCGTCCTGCGCGAACTCGACCCGCACACCGGCGCCCTCGGCCGCGCCGCCGAACCACCGGTGATCGCCGCCACCGCGGCCGCCGGCCGACTGACCCTCACTCGCACCCGACTGCTGCCGCTCCAGCCCGGCCTGGAGCAGACGCCGCTCGGCACCGACGGCACCGTGCTCGGCAGCTGGGTCCGGGTCGACCTCGACCGCGCCGTCACCACCACCACCGCCGACGGGCAGGCCATCGTCCTGCCGATCACCGACGGCCACCCGGACCACGTCCCGGTCGGCCGCCTCACCCTCCCCGGCCGGGCCCAACCGGTCGTCACCGAGGCGCAGCGCGACGGCCTCGCCCTCACCCTGCCCGACCTGGCCGCCGAGACCGACCGCACCATCGACCTGCGCCCCTGCCGCCCGGGGGACTTCGCCGCCGCCGGCACCGCGCTCGTCCCCCCGCTCGACCACTGGCACGCCCTGCGGCCCCGCGACGAGGCGGGCTCACGCGTCCTGCGGGCCGTCGACACCGAGCAGGCGGCCCGCCTGATCGACGCCGCCTGGCCGACCGACAGCCGGCCCGTGCCCGAGGACGAGCAGCGCTGGATCACCGCCCAGGGCGTCCGACGCCCGCTGGCCCAGTCCGGTGGCGCCCGCCGCGCCCTGCCCGTTCAGGCGGTCGGCACCGTCCTGCCCGGCATCAGCCACCCGCTGCTGCTCGCCGGGGTCGCCGGGCTCGCCCGCACCGCCGCCGACCTGCTCGACCGGATCGCCCGGTTCGTCCCGCAGCCGGAGGCCGAGAAGCCGTCCAAGGCCGAGGCCGCCGAGTACCGGCCCGAGCACGGCCGCGACCACGAACTGCGCGAGGCCGTCACCACCCTCCTGCCCGACGTCGCCTGCTTCGGCCCCAACTGGGGCGGCGGAGACCGGTGGCGGGTGCTCAACAACCTGCGCGCCGTCACCGCCGTCCTGGCAGACCCGCCGGCCGCCACCGGCGAGGGCTGGAGCACCCCGGCCACCGTCACCCTGCAATACGGCGGCACCCACCACGGCTGGCTGCACCTGCTCGGCCGTCTCGACACCCTCGCCTACGCGGTGGCCGCCCCGCTCACCGAACCGGCCCACCGCTCCAGCCTCGTGCTGCTCCTCGGCGAACTGACCGAGGGAGTGCTCGCCGACCGCGGCGCCACCCTGCGCGAGATCGTCCTCGGCGAACCCGCCGACCGCGCCAACCGCCACCAGCCCGCCGTCCCCCGCGAGGGGCAGGTGCTGCGCCACGGCGACCGCACCGTCGTCATCCTCGGCCACCGCCGGCACCACGAGGGCACCGAGCAGTGGTACGCCGTCGACCACGACCCGAGCGGCGCGTTCGGGCCCGTCGCCCACTTCACCACCGTCAAGGAACGCGGCACCGAGGAGCGGGTCGGCGCCGCCTGGATCGCCGCGTTCCGGCAGGCGGCCGCGCTGCACGGAGGCGCCCCCTGGCAGCTCGACCGCGCCACCGCCTTCGGCGGGCTCACCGGGATCGGCGCCGCCCGCGCCGCCCTGCTGCTCAGCCCGCCGCCCGGGCTCTTCCAGTGGCACAGCGCCGTGCTGCCCGCCGACCGGCTCGCCGAGTACGGCCTCAAGTCCACCGAGGCCAAGGCCGCCCGGGACTGGCTGCGCGGCCGCGACCGGGACGCCCTCGCCGACGTCTGGGGCGCCCTGCTGCCCGCCGACCCGAAGACCCTCTGGACGGAGGGCCCCGACCTCGACGCCGGCGCCGCCGCCTGGATCCGGCACTTCGGCCGGCTCGTCACCCTCCCCGAGGCCGCCCAGGCCACCGTCAAGGGCGCGCAGATCGAACACATCGAGGCGGTGCTCAACCCCGCACAGACCCCCTGGCTGACCGGCACCACGGCCTTCCGGCTCAGCGACGGCGGCGGGTCCACCCCCCAGCTGCTCGCAGAGGACCAGAGCGCCGCACCCGCCTCCGGCGACCTCGGCCGCGCCGTCGACGCCCTGCGCTGGCTCGCCTACCACCTGCCCGCCGACAGCCCGCTGCGCCCGCTGCTGCCCGCGGCCGCCGCCGCGCTGCGAAGCCGCCTCGCCGACCCCGACCTGCTGCTCGACTTCCACCTCGTCCACACCACCAAGGGCGCCTCGATGTCGGCCGTCCTGCGCACCCACTTCGGCCTGCCGGCCGCGGGCGGAGCCGACCCGAACGGACTGGTCGACTGCGGCCCGGCCCTCGTCCTGACGCCCTACCACGACGAGTACGAGCGGGTCTGGCTGCGCCCGGCCGGGCTCACCGGCCCCGACGACCCGGTGCTCGAACTGCTCGGCGGGCTGGGGGCCAGCTACTGGCTGGAAACTGAGCGGGGCGCCATCGAGGCCGTCCTGCGCGGCGAAGTGGAGCGCCTGGCAGCCGCCACCACCGAGGCGGTGGTGGCCGCCGACGGCCAGACCTGGCTACAGCACCCGCAGCTCACCGTCCCCGACCTGGTCGCCGAGGCGGCCCGGGCCCACGGCCTCGGCGAGGACGCCGCGGTGCTCTACCTCCAACTGCTGGCCCTGCCCGACCCCACCGACCGCAACGTCGCCCGCTGGACGGGCTGGAAGCCGGCCAGGCTCAAGCGCGCCCGCGTCGAACTCGCCGCCACCGACCTGGTGCTGGAGGCCAAGCGGGCCCGGGCCGGCCGCACCCTCTTCCTGCCCGGCGGCTGGCAGGAGGCCAAGGCCCCCGCGCTGCCCGCCGAGACCTGGAAGGCCGCCCTCTACGAACTGCCCACCCACCGCGTCCCGCTGCCCCACCTGCCCGTCCCGGAGCTGTTCGCCCGGGCCTGGCAGCGGACCCTCGACGGCGACGCCCCCGGCTACGAAGAGCTCCAGACCAGCAAGCGCAGGAAGGCCCGCCGATGAGCACCACGCCGATGAGCGCCACGCCGACGAACAGCACACCGACGGGCAGCACACCGACAGGCAACCCGAAGGCGAGCGCCGACACCGCCCCCGCGAGCCGGCAGATCATCCCGCCCGAGGAGAAGCACGCCGCCGAACTGGAGTTCCTGGCCGCGTACGACAGCGGCCCGCGCCCGCCCGGCTGGCGGCTCACCCCGCGCGCCGTCGTCACCTTCGTCATGGGCAGCGACGGCGAGAAGCTCAAGGCCGGCCGCCGCAGCCTCGCCATCGAGCAGAAGTTCGTCGGCGAGCGCGCCCTCGTCGAACGCTGCGTCGTCACCCTCGCCGGGGAGCGCGGCCTGCTGCTCGTCGGCGAGCCCGGCACCGCCAAGTCCATGCTCTCCGAACTGCTCGCCGCCGCCGTCTGCGGCACCAGCGCGCTCACCGTCCAGGGCACCGCCGGTACCACCGAGGACCAGCTCAAGTACGGCTGGAACTACGCTCTCCTGCTCGCCAAGGGGCCCAGCCGGGACGCCCTGGTGCCGTCCCCGGTGCTCACCGCGATGACCACCGGGGCGGTGGCCCGCGTCGAGGAGGTGACCCGCTGCCTGCCCGAGGTGCAGGACGCGCTGGTCTCCCTGCTCTCCGAACGGCGGCTCTCCGTACCCGAGTTGGCCGGCACCCCGGACGGACAGCTGCACGCCGCCGCCGGCTTCACCCTGATCGCCACCGCCAACCTGAGGGACAAGGGTGTCAGCGAGATGTCCGCGGCGCTCAAGCGGCGGTTCAACTTCGAGACGGTCGGCCCGATCGCCAGCCTCGCCGCCGAGGTCGAACTCGTCCGCCGGCAGTCGACCGTCGCCGTCGCCCGCGCCGGAGCCCCCTACGCGGTGGACGACGCCGTCCTGGAGGCCCTCGTCACCGCCTTCCGCGACCTGCGAACCGGCCGCTCCACCGAAGGCTGGGACGTCGAGCGCCCGTCCACCGTGATGAGCACCGCAGAAGCCGTCTCGGTCGCCACCGCGCTCGGTGTCACCGCCGCCTACCTGCCCGACGGCGGCGACCTGCTCGGCCGCCTCCCCGGCCAACTCATCGGCGTCGTCCGCAAGGACGACCCGGCCGACGCCGCCCGGCTGCTCGGCTACTGGGACGGGCCGGTCCGCCGGCGCGCCGAACAGGGCGCCGGCACCTGGCGCACCCTGTGGGACCTCCGCTCGGCCCTGGAGGCATGAGGCAATGACCAGCACGGTGACGCCCGCCCCGGCCGGCCCCGATCACCCGGCCGGCCCCGATCACCCGGCCGGCCCCGACCACCAGGCCGGCCCCGACCGTCCGCTCGGCCCCGACCACCTGGACGGCCTGGACGACCCGCGCCCGGCCGTCCGGGCCGCGGCCGAGCGGCTGGCCGCCTCCGGCACCGGCCGGTCCGGGCCCTACCTGATCGGCGTGCGGCACCACGCGCCGTCGCTCAGCGCGGTCCTCCCCGCGCTGCTCGACGCCGTCAAGCCCGAGGTGGTGCTGGTCGAACTCCCCGCCGAGTTCCAGCCCTGGCTCGGCTGGCTGGCGGACGAGGACACCCAGGCCCCCGTCGCCCTCGCGGCCGCCCCGGCCGGCCGCGAGGGCGGCCGGGGCCCCGCCGCCGACTCCGGCCCAGGTCGACTCGCCTTCTACCCGTTCGCCGACTTCTCCCCGGAGCTGGTCGCCCTGCGCTGGGCCCGGCGCAACGGCGTCGAGACACTCGCCTGCGACCTCCCGCTCGCCCACCGCACCACGCCCCACGAGGAACAACAGCCCGCCCCCAGCGCCCCCGGTGTCGCCGACGCGCTGCGCCACCGCCTCACCGGGCGCGATTCCGACGACGACCTGTGGGACCGCCTCGTCGAGACCGCAGCCCCCGGCTCCACCCCCGACGCCGTCCGGCGCGCCGCCCTGCTGGTCGGCTGGGCGCTGCGCCGCGACGCCGAGACCGGCCCCGGCGTCGACCCGTACGACCTGCGGCGCGAAGCCTGGATGCGTGCCCGGATCCGGGCCGCGGCGGCCGACGGGCGCCGGGTCGCCGCCGTCGTCGGCGCCTTCCACGCGCCCGCCCTGCTCGACGGGCCCGCCGCCACCGAGGAACCGCCGCACCCGGACCACCTCGGGCACGCCCTCTCCCTGATCCCCTACACCTACCCGCTGCTCGACGCCCGCTCCGGCTATCCGGCGGGCATCCGCGATCCCGAGTGGCAGCACACCGTCCTCGACGCCGGCGGCGACCCCGACCGCCTCACCCGGGCCCTCACCACCACCGCCGTCCGGATCTGCGAAGCACTGCGCAGCCAGGACCACCCCTCCGGCCCGGCCGACGCCCGCGAGATCGTCCGCCTCGCCGGAGACCTCGCCCGCCTGCGCGGCCACGCCGCCCCCGGCCGCGGCGAACTCGTCGAAGCCGTCCAGACCGTCCTCGCCCAAGGCGAACCCCTCGGCCGCGGCCGGGCCGTCGCCCGCGCCCTCGAACGCGTCCTGGTCGGCACCCGAACCGGCCGCGCCACCCCCGCGGCCCCGCGCAGCGGGCTCGCCCCCGCCGTCGAAACCCTCCTCGCCGACCTCGGCCTCCCCGGCCCCGCCGACCCCGAGCCCCGCGAACTCCGCCTCGATCCGCTGCGCACCCCCCTCGACCGCCGCCGCGAGATCCTCCTCCACCGCCTCACCGCCTGCGGGGTCCCCTACGCCGACCCCGTCACCACCACCGGCGCGGGCGGCACCGAAGCCATCGGCACGCGCTGGCGCCTCCACTGGACCCCGGCCACTGCCGCCATGCTCACCGTCGCGGGCGCCCGAGGCGTGACCCCCGCGCAGGCCGCCGAAGGCACCCTGCGCGAACGCCTCCGCCGTGAACAGCAGGCCGACGGCCCCACCGCCCGCGAGGTCCTCCAAGGCCTCACCGACGCGGCCGCCTGCGGCCTCCCGGCCCTCGCGGACACCCGCCTCACCCAACTCGCCACCGTCCTCCCGTCCTCCGGCACCCTCCCCGAACTCCTCGACGCCCTGGCCCTCCTCGACCGCCTCACCGCCGGCCACCTCCCGGGCTACCCCCCACCCGACACCCGCGACACCCCCGACACCCCTGACACCCCCGACACCCCCGGCGCCCCCGGGGCTCCCGCGCCGTCGCCCGACCTGGGCGCCGCCCCCGGCGGGTCCGCCGAGCCCGGCCGGCAGGAGCCGGCGCACCTCGCCGCGTTCCCCGACGGCTCCGCGCCGTTGCCCGGTGCGGGCGGGGCGTCGGCCGGGCCGACGGGGCGGTTGGGGGCGGTGGGCGAGGTGTTGACCGCGGCGGCCGTGCGGCAGTTGGAGGGGTTGGGCGGGTCGGACGATCCGGCGGATGCGCGGGCGCTGGTGGAGCTGGCGCGGCGGGCGGATCTGGACGGCGGGTTGCGGCTGGGGCACGTGCTGGCCGAACTCGCGGACCGGGGGAGTCCGTTGGTGCGAGGCGCAGCCGGAGCGGTGCGGGTGCTGCTGGGGCGGGAGCGGGCGGAGGCGCTGGGCGGGCGGGCGGCTTCGTGGGTGGACGGGGCGACCGGCCCGGAGGCCCGGCACGCGCTCGGGCGGGGGCTGGTCGGCCTGCTGACGGCGGCGGAGGGCCTGTTCGCCACCGCGCCGGAGGCGCTGGAGCCCGTGCTGGAGCGGATCACCTCGCTGCCCGACGCCGCCTTCCTGGACCGGCTGCCGGCGTTGCGCGGGGGCTTCGACACGCTCAGCCCGGCCGCCCGGGACCGGTTGCTGGTCCTGGTCGAGGAACGCCTGGGCACCCGGCTCGCGGGCCTGCCCGAGGAGGTCCCGCCGGCGGTGGTGGCCGGCTGGGTCCGCGCGGATCTGGCCGCCCGCGCGGCGCTGGCCCGGCGTGGCCTGCTGTCGGCGCCCGGGGGCGATCCGGCGCCCGAGCCACCGCACCGCGTCGAGCCGCTCCCTTCCGTGCCCGTCGCCACGCGGCACGCCCTCGCCCCGGCCGAGCGCTGGCGGCTGCTCCTCGGCCGCCCCGGCAGCGGTGGCCTGAGCGGGCGGTGCGCCCGACTCGCCACCGCCCTGGACGAGTTGTACGGCAGCGGGCGAGGCGAGGGCTCCGGCCCGGGCCTGGACGGGCGGTCCGGGCGGGGCGGCCGCGAGGCGCCCTTCCCGGGGGTGCGGGAGTGGGCCGAGGAACTGTCGGCGCTGTTCGGGCCGGGCGTCCGGGAGGAGGTGCTGGCGGCCGCCGTGGCGCAGGGCCGGACGGACGTCCTGGAGGCGATCGAGCCGGGTGCCGTCCGCCCGTCGGTCGACTTGCTGCGCACGGTGTTGGAGCATGCGGGCGGCCTGCCGGAGGCGAGGGTGGCGCGGCTGCGTCCGCTGGTGCGGCGTCTGGTGGACGAGTTGACGCGCGCGTTGGCGACCAGGCTGCGTCCGGCGCTGACCGGGATCAGCGTGCCGCGGCCGACGCGTCGGCCGGGTGGCGGACTGGACCTGGACCGGACCATTCGCGCCAATCTCGCCACGGCCCGCCCGTCGGGGGACGGCGGCACACTCATCGTGCCCGAGCGTCCGGTGTTCCGGACCAGGGCCCGGCAGGCGGCCGACTGGCGGCTGATCCTGGTCGTGGACGTCTCCGGGTCGATGGAGGCGTCGACGGTCTGGGCGGCGCTGACGGCGTCGATCCTGGCCGGGGTGCCTTCGCTGAGCACCCACTTCGTGGCGTTCTCCACCGAGATCGTCGACCTGACCGAGCGGGTGGAGGATCCGCTGAGTGTGCTGCTGGAGGTGCGGATCGGTGGTGGCACCAGCATCGCGGGCGGGCTGCGGTATGCGCGGAAGCTGGTGACGGTGCCGTCCCGGACGCTGGTCGTGGTGGTCAGCGACTTCGAGGAGGGCGGCCCGGTGGGCGGGTTGCTGGCCCAGACCCGGGCACTGGTGGATTCCGGTGTGCACCTGCTCGGCTGCGCCGCGCTGGACGACACGGGGACGGCCCGCTATTCGAAGGCGGTCGCGGGCCAGTTGGTCGCGGCCGGTATGCCCGTGGCGGCGTTGAGTCCGCTGGAACTGGCCCGCTGGGTGGGGGAGAAGGTGCGATGAGCGTGGCGGAGCGGACGAGCGGCTGGCCGGCGGTCCGGCCGGAGGTGGTCGCGGAGGTGGTGGCCGGGTTGAGCGCCCGGTTGCAGAAGCGGCTGGACGGCGCGGCGGCGAAGCTGGCGGAGCGGCCGGTGACCCGTTGCGGTGACGAGTGGCGGGTGGAGGTGGACGAGGAGACGGCGCTCGTGCTGCACGCCCCGGGCGCGGTGGTCGCGGATGCGGCCGGCGTCCGCTGCGGCTGCCTGCTGGCCCCGGCCTGCGTGCACCGGGCCGCTGCGGTCATGCTCTGCCCGTTGGCCGAGCTGGCCGATCTGGCGGAGGAGCCCGAGGAGCCCGAGGAGGTCGCGCCGACCGAGGCGGCCCCAGCGCCCTCGGAGGAGCCGCAGGAGCGACGGGAGCCACGGGAGTCACAGAAGTCACAGGAGGCGCAGCCCGAGGCCGGGCCCACCCCGGTGGAGGTGGCGGCGGCCCGCCACCTCCACCGGGCCGGGTGTGCCGTGCTGGCCGCCGGGGTGAGCGGCGCGGGGGCGGTCGCGCAGGCCGAGTTGCTGCGGGCGGCCCACCGGGCGCGGCTGGCGGGGTTGTACCGCCCGGCGGCTGCGGCGGTCGTGGTGGTGACGAGGGTGCGCGCGGCCCGGTCCGGGGCGCCGGAGCACCGGCTGGCGGACCTGGTGGCCGGTCTGCGCGAGCTGCTGGACCTCACCACCGCCCTGAGCACCGGCTCCGGCCCGGTCGCCGAGCTGCGCGGCACCGCCCGCCAGGCGTACGGCGAGGAGGGCGGCTTGCGGCTGTACGGGCTGTTCACCGAGCCGGTGCTGACGGCCACGCATGCGGGGGTGGTGAGTTGGGCGGTGGACGCCGGGGGCCGGCTCAGCACGGTGGCCGAGGTGATGCCGCACGGTGACGCGGCGGCCGCCGCCCCGCAGGCGGTCGGGGCGGGCAACCGGACGGTCCGGCTGGGGGAGGCCCCGCTCAGCCACCGGGAGTTCAGCCGTGCCGGGCTGGCCGTCCAGGGCGCCACCCGGTCCGCCGCCGGGCGGCTGGGCGCGGGTGCTTCCGTCCGGGCGGTCCGGGCGGCGGGCGCGGCGTGGACGGCGGAGCCGGTGGCCGCGCTCTGGGCCGAACCGGCGGCCGCCCAGGTGGCGCGGGCGCTCGCGGCGGAGTCGCTGCCGTACGAGGGCCGCCCGGCCGGGAGCGACCTGCTGTTCCTGGACGTGACTCTGCTGGGCCCGGCTCCGGTCGGCCCGGGCGGGGTGCCGAGGCTGCTGGCGCGCTGCGAGGGCGGTGCCGATGGTGTCGACGGCGGCTTGGTGGTCGGTCTGTGCACGGGGCACGAGCACCCGGGGCTGGCCTTCCGGGCGAACCTCGCACTGCTCGCCACCGCGCCCGGCCTGCGGCTGCGGGTGATCGGCCGTCTGGAGCGATCGGACCGTCCGGAGCTTCGCCTGCTCGCGATCGGCACACCCCCGGAGCCCTCGACGGCCCCCGAGGACCCCGGCCTTCCCTCGCTCGCCGTCCCCGCGGACCGGGCCGACCGGGTCAATCTCGGCCTCGAACGCCTCCAGACCGCCGACCTCCAGGCTGCCGACCTTCAGACCACCAACCTCCGGACCGCCGCCCCCACCGATGCCGTGCCCGGTTTTCCGGTCGGTCTCCCGAGCGAGGCCCCGTACGGTCCGCCCGTCCACGTGCTCGGCCGCCGGGTCGAGCAGGCGGTCACCACCGGGCGCCATGCCCTGGCCCCGAGCGCGGCCACGGCGGCCGCCGACGGGAGCCTGCTGCGCGCCGCCGGGCTGGTGACGGCCGCCGAGCTCCTGGACGCCCTGCGGGCTGCCGCGGCCGACCGGCGCCGCGACGTGTTCGGCCGGGTTGTCCCGGACGACCACGACGCCTTCGCCGGGTCCTGGCTGGCGGCCGCCTCCTACACGGAGGAACTGGCCGCCGCGCTCTGCGCCGCCGCCTGGGCCGGGGAGCTCGCCATGGACCGGCATCGAGGGGAGGTATAAGGAAAACTATTTGCACAGACAGCTAATCCGCGCCGGCTGGCATACTTGTCCCAGGGAAGACGTCACGAGACGTGCAGGGAAGTGGAAGGGAAGGCGAGCGATGGGTATCCGCGACGAC
The DNA here is from genome assembly GCF_042882025.1 of Kitasatospora sp. NPDC058243. Lineage (NCBI taxonomy): Bacteria > Bacillati > Actinomycetota > Actinomycetes > Kitasatosporales > Streptomycetaceae > Kitasatospora > Kitasatospora sp. NPDC058243. The sequence continues at coordinate 129,623 of NZ_JBHVWW010000005.1, read as the reverse complement.
GCGGCCGAGGTCCGGGCCCGTGGCTGGCGGACTCTCGCCGCGCTGCACGGGCTGATCGACGCGGCGCTGGAGAAGGCGTTGCAGGCGGAGCACCGGCTCTCGGTGGTCGAGTACACGGTGCTGGACGCCCTGTCGCGGCAGGACGGGTGGCACATGCGGATGCAGCAGCTGGCCCGCGCCGCGGCGCTGAGCAGCAGCGCGACGACCCGCCTGGTGACCAGGCTGGAGGACCGTGGGCTGCTCAGCCGCTACCTCTGCGCCGACGACCGGCGCGGGATCTACACCGAGCTGACGCCGGAGGGCCGCACCCTGCTGACGGCCGCCCGCCCGGTGCACGACGCCACCCTGGAGGCGACCCTGGCGCAGGCCGCCGAGGTGCCGGAGCTGGCGCCGCTGGTCCACGCCCTCTCCGGACTCGACGACCCGGCCGGGCTCACCGGCCGCACCCCGACCAACGCCTGAACCCCGACCCCGACCCCGGCCCCGACCCCGACCCCGACATCAAGTCCGGCGCCACCCCCGGCGACCCCGCACGGCCCGGACGCTCAACGCCGCCCGGCGGACAGGGCGTTGCGGTGCACCTGGTCGAGCAGGGCGAGCAGCAGTTCCTTGCTGGACGCCCGCTCCCGCACGTCGCAGAGCACGATCGGGACCTCGGGGCCGAGGTCGAGGGCGCGCCGGACGTCCTCGGGGCTGGCGTCGCGGCGGCCGTGGAAGCAGTTGACGCCGATCGCGAACGGGATGCCGCGCTGCTCGAAGAAGTCCACGGCGGCGAAGCTGGATTCGAGCCGCCGGGTGTCGGCGAGGACGATCGCCCCGAGGGCGCCGAGCGCGAGGTCGTCCCACATGAACCAGAACCGGAACTGGCCGGGTGTGCCGAACAGGTAGAGCACCAGGTCCTCGCGGACGGTGATCCGCCCGAAGTCCATCGCCACGGTGGTGGTGGACTTGCCCTGGACGCCGTCGAGGCTGTCGACCCCGATGCTGGCGCGGGTCATCCGCTCCTCGGTCTGCAGCGGTTCGATCTCGCTGACCGAGCCGACCATGGTGGTCTTGCCGACGCCGAAGCCGCCGGCGACGAGGATCTTGACCGCGCCCGGCACCAGGCTCTGGGTCGTCAATTCGGGTCTCCTGGAGTGGGACTGAGAGGTGCGGGGCGGTCGGGTCCGCCGGGTCAGAGCCGGCGGACGCCCTCGATCACGGCCTGGATCAGCGAGATGTCCGGCGCCTCGGCGAGCTGGACCGGGGCGCGGGTGAGGATCAGCCGGGCCTCGGCGAGGTCGTCGAGCAGCACCTTGACGACGCTGACGGGCAGGTCGAGGGTGGCCGCGATCTCGGCCACGGCCAGCGGGCGTTCGCGGCACAGGTCGAGGATCGCGGCCGGTTCGGGCGTGAGCCGGCTGGTGTCGGTACGCGGGTCGGAGGTGACCACCAGGGTGATCAGCGCGAATCCGTCACGGACCGGGCCGGTGCGCCCGTTGGTGATCGCGTAGGGGCGGACCAGATGGCCTGCGTCCTTGTCGTAGAACCAGGCCTCCTCGGCGTCGGCGGTCACGCACCGCCACCCGCGCCGGCCTGGCCTGCGTCGCTGCGCGGTGCCGCGGTGAGGTACTGGCCGACCTGCTTGACCAGCATGTTGATCTCGTAGGCCATCAGCCCGGCGTCCACCTGCTCGCTGGTGAGGACGGCGAGCCGGGCGCCCTGCCCGGCGGTGGTGACGAACAGGAACAGCTGGTCCATCTCGACCACGGTCTGCCGGACCCGGCCGCCGTTGAAGCGGTGGCCGGCGCCGCGGGCGAGGCTCTGCAGACCGGAGGCGACGGCGGAGAGGTGTTCGGCGTCGGCCCGGTCGAGGCCCTGGGACGTGCCGACCAGCAGGCCGTCCTCGGAGAGGACGATGGCGTGCCGGGTCTCGGGTACCCGCGCCACCAGCTGGTCCAGCAGCCAGTTGAGGTCGCGCTGGGTGTCGGTGTGCTGCGTCATCGCTGCTGTTCCTTGGCTTCCTGAACGGCGGAGGCCTCCCAGGCGGCGGAAGGTGCGGCCGGGAGGTGGGGCGCGGCGGGCGCCTGGGGGGCGGTGGGGGTGGTCGGCGCGTCGGGGTCGGCCGCGCGGGCGGTCCGGGTGCCGCGCTGGATGGCGGCCATGGTGGTGCGGGAGCGCTGTGGCGACGGGTCGTCGGCCCTGGCGGCCCGGGTTCCTCCGGTGGCCCCGGTTTGTCCGGCGGCCCCGGTTTGTCCGGTGGCTCCGGTGGCTCCGTGCCAGGGCCCGGCCGGGGGCGGCGGGCCGACCACGGGGGGCAGCATGGCGCCGGGAGCGTGGGCCTCGCGGAGCTGCTCGGCGAGGCTGGCGTTGCGGACCCGCTGCGGCAGGACCCGCGGGGTGCGCAGTTCGCCGTGCGGGCCGTGGTCCGAGTGCTCCTCCTGGGCGGGTCCGTGCGCGGGCGCAGGAGGCTCGGCGGTGGCACCGTCGAAGGGCCCGGTCGTGGGCCCGGCCGTGGTTCCGGCCGGCACGTCCGCAGCACGGCCGTCGGCCGTCGGCCCACCGGGCGGGATGTCGGACGGGACCTCGTACGGGCGCGGGAAGACGGGCCGGGGGACGACCACGGCCCCGGGCAGACCGGGTATCTCGGCGCCGACCGGCAGACCGCCGTTGGCCGGGCCGGGGGCGGTTCCCTCGGCCGGGCCGCCGTCCAGGGGGTACTGGGCGAGCAGTTCGCCGATGATCACACCGCTGCCACCCGCACCAGGAACACCGGGCACCCCGGGACCACCAGGCACCACCAGGCCACTGGCCACACCACCAACCCCGGGCCCGCCGGGCGCACCCGGTTCGGCCCCGGGCGCCGGAGCGCCCGGCCCGGTGCCGATCAGCCCGCCGAGCATTCCGGCGAGCGCGCCGGTCGGCCCCCCGTCCGGACCGCCGGGGTCGTTGCCGCCCGCCGCCCGCACGGGCTCGGGGACAGGGGTCCGGGTGACCCGCGCGCCGGACGGCAGTCCGGCCATGGCGGCCGGCTGTTCGGCCTGCTCCAGCAGCACCGACGGCACCAGCACCACGGCCCGGGTGCCGCCGTAGGGCGAGGGCCGCAGGGTGACCTGGATGTCGTGCCGGGCGGCCAGCCGTGCGACGACGAACAGGCCGAGGCGCAGGTCGTCGCCGAGGGCGGAGACGTCCAGCTCGGGTGGGTTGGCCAGGTAGTCGTTGAGCCGCTCGTACTCGTCCTCGCCCATGCCGAGGCCGCGGTCCTCGACCTCGACCGCCAGGCCCTTGGGGACTTCCTGCGCGGAGACCTGCACCTGGGTGTACGGCGGGGAGAAGGTGGTGCCGTTCTCGATGAGTTCGGCGATCAGGTGGATGACGTCGGCGACGGCCTGTCCGCTGAGTGAGGCGCGCGGCACGCCCTGGACGACGACGCGGGCGTAGTTCTCGGTCTCGGAGACGGCGCTGCGCAGCACGTTGACCATGGGCACGGCGTTGCGCCAGCGCCGGGCGGGCAGGGCACCACCGAGGATGACGAGGTTCTCGGCGTTGCGCCGCATCCGGGTGGCGAGGTGGTCGACCGCGAACAGTTCGCGCAGCAGCTCGGGTTCCTCGTGCTCGCGCTCCAGGGCGTCGAGCATGCTGATCTGTCGGTGGATCAGGATCTGGGTGCGGCGGGCGATGTTGAGGAAGACCTTCTTCGTCCCCTCGCGGCCCTGGGCCTGGTGGATGATGGCGGCGACGGCGGCCTGGCGGACGGCGGCGAGGCCGTCGGAGGTCTGCTGGACCTCGTCGCCGGTCCGGCGGGACGGTGACCAGGCGGGCGGTGTGGGCACGGGCTCCCCGGCGCGCAGCCGTCCGACGACCTCGGGGATCTCGTCCTGGGCGAGCGAGAGGGTGTCGGTGCGCAGTGCGCCGAGGCGGGCGGACAGGGCCCGCGCGGTCCGGATGCCGTGGGCCAGGCTGATCAGCAGGACCAGGGCGACGACGGCGCTTCCGGCGATCAGGGCGGTGCGGTGTTCGGTGCCGCGCAGCAGGTAGGCGGCGTAGCCCCAGGCGGCGGCGAGGCCCAGGCTGGGCACCAGTACGAGGGCGAGGAGCGAGCTGCGGAGCGAGCCGGACCGGCCGGCGCGGTGGGCCGTGCGGGGGGCCGATATGCCTGGCATCTGATTCCTTGTTGCAGGGCCGAGTCGCTGGGCCGGCCTGTACGCGGTCCGGCCGGGGCTTCAGGGCGCCACGGCCGGGGTGGCCGGACGGGGTGACGCGGTGTCATCGTCCGGGCGGGGGTGCAGCACGGCCGCCGACGGCAGGAACGCTATCAGTCCCAGGTGCCCTCATCGCAACATCAACTGACGATCTGTGGACGGGTGGTGACGATGGTGGAGGAGTCCGGGGGGAGTGTCCGCCGGCGGAAAGTCGCAGCTCACGTCGGTCGCGGGTGGCACGTGGACGGCGCGCGGACGGCGCGTGGACGGCTCTCCGGGGGCCGGGAGAACCTCCCGGAGAGTCGTCAGGAACAGGTCAAGTCGCCACCGTGCCGAACGTCCGCCCTCTCGGTTCGGGTGCCCGGCCCCGAGGGTGCCCGGCCCCGAGGGTGCCCGGCTCCGAGGGCGTCCGGCCCCGAGGGCGCGCAGTACCGATTCAGCCCGCCAGCGGTATCGGTACCACCTGCCCGCCCCCGATGGCCTGCAGCTCCACCGCGGCCTCCCGCTGGGACAGTTCGCTCCACGCCCAGCTCGCCAGGTCGGACAGCTCCGCCGACCACTGCTTGCCGTAGGTGCCGGAGGCGACCTGCCCGAGCCGCAGCCGCTGGACGTCCGAGGTCCCGGCCGGCGGGTAGACGTGGGTGGCGTCGCGCAGGTAGCGCTCGATGCTGAACTCGGCTTGCAGGCCCCGGGCGGCGTGGATCTCCATGGCGTTGCGCGCGGAGTCCAGCGCGTACTCGGTGTTGATGAGTTTGGCGTTCATCAGCTCGGCGTCGCAGGCCTTGCCGTGGTCGAGCAGGTGCGAGGCGTGGTAGGCGGCCAACTTGGCCGTCATCAGCCTGGACTGCATCTCGCCGAGCTTCAGCGCGATGTTGGGCAGTCGGTTGATCGGCTTGCCGTAGAGCACCCGCTCCTCGGCGAAGCGCGCGGTGTCCTGGACGATCGCGGTGTGGATCCCGAGCGCGACGGCGGCGAGGTTGAGCCGGCCGTAGAGGGTGGAGGAGGAGTAGGCGACGTCCAGGCCCTGGCCCTCCAGGCCCAGCCGGTTGCCGACGGGGATGCGGCAGTCCTCGAAGACGATCTCGCCGAAGCTGAAGCCGTGCAGGCCGCTCTGCGAGCCGAGTTCGCCGACGCGGAAGCCGGGGCGCTCGCTCTCGACCAGGAACGCGGACAGGCCCCTGCTGCCCTCGCCGGTGCGGAAGACCACGCCGTGCACGTCGCCGATGTGGGAGTTGCCGACGAACCACTTGCGGCCGTTGAGCACGTACTGGTCGCCCTCGCGGCGGGCGGTGCCGGACATGCCGAGCACGTGGCCGCCGCACTCCGGTTCCGTGACGGCGATGGTCGGCAGCGACTCGCCGGAGGCGAACCTCGGCAGCCACTTGCGCCGTTGGGCGTCCGAGCCGAAGTGGATGACCTTGGCGACTCCGAGCTGTGAGGCCTGCGCCATCGCACCCATGGCGCCGCTGATCCGGGCGAGTTCCTCCACGATGATGGTCTTGGCGAGGTGCCCCAGTCCCAGTCCGCCGAATTCGCGCGGAATGGTCACCCCGATCCAGCCCCGCCGGGCGATCTCCCGCGACAGTTCGAACTCGACGGTCCGTTCGGCCTCCATTCGGGCCACGTGCGGGCGTACCTCCTTCTCCGCGAACTCCCGGACCTCCGCTCGGAGACTCTCGTGGCGCTCGTCGGTGAAGTAGTCCATCGCCATGCTGGGGTCCTCTCTTGTCAGTGGATGTGCCGTGCCTCCGTCCGTGCTGTCGAAGTCGCTCCAGCCGCTCCCCGGGAATGAGTGGGGGTTCGAGGTGGTGGCGGCCGACTGCCCCTTTGCAATCGGTGCATGCGGAACTCGGGGCGTCCTCCCCGGGGTTGGGAACGCCGCCCGTGTCTTCGGCAGGGCTCATTGTCGTATGGGCCTCCTGTGCTGACCCAGAGTCGATCTTGGATTGGCGGAAATCGGCCCGTCCTTACGCTGAGGAGTTTTGCCATGGCTCTGAGTGGGAAGTGATCTTGCCCCGCCGTGGCAACCTGCTGAGCGGCCGCTCACATGCGGCTTTGACTGTCCATCAGCAACGGTGATGAGCCGGACCGGGAGCACCGAACCGCCCGGATGTCTGATTACATGTGCGCCATGACTGATGTGATGAGCACTCAAGGCCAGTTCCCGGGTGCCGCCGGGGAGTCCGAGCGGACCCGCAGGCTGCGCAGCCTTGGTCTCAACGAACCGTCCGCGGACGAGGCCTTCGACCGCTTCGCCCACCTGGCCGCCAGCATCACCCGCGCTCCCATCGCGATGGTCAACTTCATCAACGACGAGCGCCAGATGTTCCGGGGGCTCTACATTCCGCCAAACTCGAACGACGTCGCGGTCGATGAAGGCGCTTCCTGGGCCGATCGGGGCATCGCCTTCGACCTTCCCACCCGTCAGATGCCGCTGAGTCACGGCTTCTGCCCGCATGTCGTCGCCCAGCGGTCCCCCCTCGCGCTCGACGACATCCTCGCCTACCCCCGGTTCTCCGGAAACCCGGTCGTCGACGAACTGGGCGTGCGCGCCTACCTCGGCGCCCCGCTCGTCGACGACACCAACACCGTCATCGGCACCGTCTGCGTCCTCGACCGGGAACCCCGGCAGTGGGGGCGCGAGCGGCTGCGCGACATCCAGCACCTCGCCGAGGCACTGCTCTCCGAGATCCGGCTGCGCGACAACCTGCTCGCCCAGCAGCAGGAGATGTTCGCCGCCTTCGACGGCTCCCCGTTCCCCATCATGCTGACCGACGGCCCCGGTCAGGAGATCCGCTACGCCAACGCCCAGCACGCCGACACCTTCGGCGCCCCGGTGGCGTACGGCGCGATCGGCCTGGCCTACCCGCAGCTCGGCGCCGCCGGCCTCCAGCAGGTCATCGTCGAGGCCTACCACACCGGGCGCAGCACCGTCCTCAACGACGTCCGGATCCAGTCAGGCCGCCCCGACGTCCAGCGCGGCCAGCAGATCTTCAGTTTCACCTGCACCCCGCTGCGGGCCGCACGCACCGGCCAGGTCAACGGTGTCCTCACCGTCGGCATGGACGTCACCGCGCAGTCCCGCACGGAGGAGGAACTCGGCACGCTGGCCGCCCTGCTGGTCGACCGGCTCCAACAGAACGGTGCCACCCCCGTCGGCCGCCCGGGCATCGCCGGGGAGTCCGGTCTCGTCCTGCCGAGCTGAGCCGCCGACCCGCCGTCCGCGTGCGGCGTCGCCGTCCCCCTCCGCACCACTGCTCGTCGATCCGTACCACCGCGCACCACCCACCACCGTGGCGGGGCGCCTCTCACCCCCGAGGAGAGGCTCCCCGCCACGGTGCCGTCCGGGGGCGGGCCCGAGCGGGTGAACCGTCCCCGCCCGCGCCCCGGCCGCGTCCCGCCCGGCGGCCGCCGATGGTAGGCATGGGCCGCATGGACTGGTTCGCCGCCCCCGACTACTGGTTGAGCCGACTGCTCGTCCAACGCCTGCTCGCAGGCCTCTACCTGATCGGATTCCTCGCCGCCGCCGCACAGTTCCGCGCCCTCATCGGCAGCGACGGCATGCTGCCGGTGCCCCGCTTCACCGCCCGGGTCCCGTTCCGCCACTCGCCCGGACTGTTCCACCTCCACTACAGCGACCGCTTCTTCGCCGCCGTCGCCTGGAGCGGCGCCGCGCTCGCCGCCGCCGTGACCGCCGGACTCGGTGACGCCGTCCCGCTCTGGGCGTCCGTCCTGCTGTGGGCGGTGCTCTGGGGGCTCTACCTCTCGATCGTCAACGTCGGACAGACCTGGTACTCCTTCGGCTGGGAGTCGCTGCTGCTCGAAGCGGGCTTCCTCGCCGCCTTCCTCGGCAACGCCGACACCGCCCCGCCCACCCTGGTGCTCTGGCTGATGCGCTGGCTGGCCTTCCGGGTCGAGTTCGGCGCCGGACTGATCAAACTGCGCGGCGACCGCTGCTGGCGCGACCTCACCTGCCTGCGCTACCACCACGAGACCCAGCCCATGCCCGGACCGCTCAGCTGGTTCTTCCACCACCTGCCCGACCCGCTGCACCGCGTCGAGGTCGCCGCCAACCACTTCGTCCAACTCGTCGTCCCCGTCGGCCTCCTCCTCCCGCAGCCGGTCGCGAGCTACGCCGCCTGCACCGTCGTCGCCACCCAGCTGTGGCTGATCGCCTCGGGCAACTTCGCCTGGCTCAACTGGCTCACCATCACGCTCGCCCTCGCCGCCGTCGACCCGGCCCGCGTCGGACTGCCCGTCCACGCCCGCGTCCACCCCGCCACGCCCGTCTGGTTCGATGCGCTGGTGATCGCCCTGACCGCGGCCGTCGCCGTCCTGAGCTACTGGCCGGTCCGCAACCTCGTCTCCCGCCGCCAGGCCATGAACCGCTCCTTCAACCGGCTGCACCTCGTCAACACCTACGGCGCCTTCGGCAGTATCAGCCGCATCCGCCAGGAAGTCGTCGTCGAAGGCACCGACGAACCGACCCTCACCCCGCACACCGTCTGGCACGAGTACGGCTTCAAGGGCAAACCCGGCGACGTGCGCCGTCTCCCGCGCCAGTACGCCCCCTACCACCTGCGGCTCGACTGGCTGATGTGGTTCGCCGGCATCTCACCCGCCTACGCCCGCCCCTGGTTCCTGCCCTTCATCGCCCGCCTGCTCGCCGGCGATCCCGCGACCCTTCGCCTGCTGCGCCACAACCCCTTTCCCGGCACCCCGCCGACCCACGTCCGGGCGACCCTCTACCTCTACCGGTTCACCAGTTGGCGCGAACTGCGGGAAACCGGCGCATGGTGGCACCGCACCGCGCTCCACGAGTACCTCGCGCCGGTCGACCTCACCACCCTCGGCCGCGCCGGATACCGCCCACCCCTCGGCCGACGGCTCCGCACCGTCCCGCTGGACCGGCCGCGGCGGCCCGGGGCCCGCCCGGAGAGCCCGCCCGCCCGGCCCGACGGCCGTGGGCCCCAGTACCCGTCCGGCCCAACGCCCCACCACCCGTGCGGCCCTCCCGGGTAGCGGCCAGGCGGGGGGTATGGCACACGACACCCGCCCGTCGGGCGGTGGGTGCGTGCAAGGCTCGAACGGGCACCCGTATTCTGGGCGTCCACAACCGGCGGCCCGCCCGCGCGCCCCCCAGCCCCGCCCCCGGGGCACCCCGCGCAACCGGTCCGCCGCCCCCTCGCCGCCAGCCCCGCCGTCGTCGCCCAGAACCGGACCTCACATGACAGTGCTTCACTCGCGCAACGCCGACGCAGCCGACCCGGCGGACGTCGCCGACGCCGCAGACGTCAAGGACCCCCAGGACGCCAAGGCCACCACGGCGGAGACCGACCTCCGCGAGGACCTCGGCCGCTACGCCGAACTCGGGGCCTTCACCCTCACCGCCGACACCCACGCCTGGTACGCGGCCGTCGACACCGTCGCCACCCCCGAGGACGCCCGGGCCGCCTCCACCGCCCTCGCCGAACTGCGCGGCCGCGACCTCCGCCAGACCTGGGACGCCGTCACCGTCCTCGCCGCCGACGCCAAGCTCGACGAACCCGACACCGTCGCCAAGGCCGCACTCCTCGTCGAGATGCTCCAGCGCGTCCACCGCACCTCCGCCACCCTCACCACCGCCGCCTACGACGCCGACCTCGGCGCCCTCGCCGCCGCCACCGCCGACGGCACCTGGCGCCGCGAGAACGGCGTCAAGCTCTCCTGGCTGCGCGCCCGCTCCCTGCGCAAGCAGGCCACGGCCCTCGCCACCGACCGCCGCATCCGCCGCGAAGACCTGCACGAGGCACTCGCCTCCGCCGAGGTCGAGCGCCGCGCCTGGGCCGCCCTCGCCCCCGCCGGCACCCTGCCGGTCGTCCCCGCCGACGGCGCCCTGGTCGAGCGCACCGCCCAGGCCTTCGAGGCGATCAACACCGGACTGCGCGGCCTCGCCCGGATGCTCCCCGACCACGACCTCGACGGGCTGGCCTTCGCCGAGCTCGTCGACCTCGTCGAGCGGCTCGCCGCCGACGAGGGCACGCTCTACCGCCTGCCCACCATCCGCGGGCTGCGCACCACCCTTGAGGAGGCCGGCCTCGGCGACCTGCTCACCGAACTCGCCGCCGCCCGGGCCGACCGCCGCGCCGCCGAAGCCGCGTTCGCCGCCCGCCAGGCCCTGGCCGGCGGCCAGCGCGACGGGCTCGCGGGGGAGGGCAGCGCCGTCGAGGCCTCGGCTCCGGCTCCGGCTCCGGCTTCGGTCGAGGAGACGGTGACCGACGCGGACGCGGACTCGGGCGACGCCGAGGCTGTGGCCGTGGTCAAGACGGCCGAGGAAGAGGCGACGGAGGAAGCCCCGGCCGCTGTCGTGGTCTCCCTCCCGGCGCCGTCCCCGGCCGCCGACGACCTGGTGGCCGCCGCGACCGCCGCCCTGGCGGAGGCTGCGGAAACCACGGAGGCCGAGGCCGTCGTCGAGGTTTCCGCTGTCGAGGTCGAGGTCGAAGCCAAGGCCGAGGTCGAGCTTGCGGAGGAGGCGCTGGTCCTGGAGGCCGCGCCCGTCGTCGAGCCGGAGACGACCGAGCCGGCTGCGGAGCCTGAGACGGTCGCCGAGGTCGCCGCGGTCGAGGCTCTCGTGGCAGAGGCGGACGAGCCGGTGGCTGAGGTCGAGCCGATCGCTGAGCCCGCCGCTGTCGTCCTGGAGTCGGTTGAAGTGACCGAGGCCATTGAGGACGTGGAGCCGGTGGCTGAGGTTGAGGCCGTCGAGGAGGCGCCTGCCGTCGTCGTGGAGCCGGTGGCTGAGGTGGAGCCGGCTGCGGAGCCCGAGACGGTCGCCGAGGTCGCCGCGGTCGAGGCTCCCGTGGCAGAGGCGGACGAGCCGGCGGCTGAGGTCGAGCCGATCGCTGAGCCCACAGTTGTCGTGGAGCCGGTGGTCGAGGTTGAGGTCGTCGAGGAGGCGCCCGCCGCTGTCGTCGTGGAGTCGGTCGAAGCGACCGAGGCCATTGAGGACGTGCAGCCGGTGGTCGAGGCCGAGCCGGTTGTTGAGCCCGCCGCTGTTGCGGAGCCGGAGCCGGTGGCTGAGGTCGAGGTCGTCGAGGAGGCGCCCGCCGCTGTTGCGGAGCCGGTGGCCGTGGCCGTGGCCGAAGTTGTCGAAGTTGTCGAGGTCGTCGAGGTCGAGGTCGTCGAGCCCGCGCCCGCCGTCGAGCCCGCGCCCGTCGCCGCCGGTCGGCCCGAGAAGCCGGACTTCACGCCCGGCCGGCCCGTGACCGCCTACTCGGCCGACGAGCTGCTCGCCGTCGTCCGGTGGGTGGACGGTGACGGTGTGGAGCGTACGGAGGAGGAACTGCTGCGGGCGGCGATGAAGGAGCTGGGCTTCGCCCGCCTCGGGCCGCGGATCAAGGAGGCGCTGGGCGCCGCCGTCACCGCCGCGCGGGGCTGACGTACGAGCGGGGAACATCGGCGAAGGGCCCGGGACGCGGGATCGCGTTCCGGGCCCTTCCGCTGTCCCGCGCGGGTTCGGGGGCTTGTCAGCCCGTCTTGGTCCACGGCTGGCCGGTCATCAGCGCCTTGACGTTGGCCACGTACCCCGGGTTGGGGATGACCAGGTTGCCGACGACCTGGCCGGTGGCCGGGTCGGTGACGGTGTTGTAGTGCACGTTGCCCGCCCCGGCGTTGTACGCGGAGATGACGAGGTCGAGCAGCGGCGTCTTGCCGGTGGCCGGGTCGGGGGAGAGGTCGTACTTGCCGTCGAAGGAGGAGTCGCCGTAGTAGGCGACCAGCCAGTCGAGCAGCTGGGTGCCGAGCTGGACGTTCCCGGGGAGGGTCTTCGCGTCGGAGTTGGTGCCGAACTTGCTGTTCATCCAGCTGATCGTGTTCGGCATGATCTGCATGGTGCCGATCCCGCCGTCGCAGGCGAGGATGCCCGACTGCCAGCCGCTCTCCTGCCAGGCGATCGCCTTGACCAGGTTGACGGGCAGCGGCGGGAGCTTGTCGGTGCCGCCGCTGCTGAGGTTGAGCGTGCGGGCCTGGCCGGCGGCGGTGGCGAGGGCCGCGCCGACGGCTTCCTTGGGCTCGTCGGGTTGGGGCTTGCTGGGCTGGCAGCTGCTCTGCAGCGGCGGGACGTGCGGGGTCGGCGGCGCGGGCGGCGGCGGGGGAGCGACCGGGCCGGGCTTGGCGACCGGCACGGGGGCCACGACGGCGGGCTTGGCGACCGGGGGCGGCGTGGCGGGCGCGGCGGGCGGGCTGCTCGGGGCGCCGGGCTTGGTGCCGGCGGCGGTCGGGGCCGGGGTTGTCGGGGCGGGCTTGCTGGACTTGCTCGCGGACGGGTTCGGGCTGTGGGAGGCGCTGGCCGTCGGGGAGGCGGTCGGCGTCGGGGTGGCGGTCGCGGACGGGCTCGCACTCGGCGTCTCGGTCGGTGTCCCGGTGGCGGCGACCGCCGTGGTGTCCGGCGCGCTGTTCTGGTGGTTGTCGGCGTGCTTGCTGCCGCAGCCGGCCAGGACGGCCGTCGAGACCGCTGCGGCCGACACCATGACCAGTGCTCTCCGGGATGCGCTCACTGCCACTGTGGTTCCCCCCACTCGTCACCGGCGGGCCCGGTGAGTGGCGGTCATCCTACGATGTGATGTTCATGCCCCCTGTGAACGGGTGGTCCAACGCGTGCGCGAGGACCGTCGGCGCCGTCACCAGGGACGGTCCGTACCAGGTCAGGTGGCGTCCGCTGACCAGCGCCGCCGGGACGCCGGGGAACGCCTCGGGGCCGTCCTGTGCCGTGAAGCGGTACGGCTCGTCCGGGAGGACCACCAACTCGGGTCGGCAGGCGAGCAGTTCGGGCAGCGGAACGGCCGGGTAGCGCTCGGCGTGTCCGGCGTGGACGAGCCGGAGGCCGAGGCGGCGCAGCAGGTCCCCGGCGAAGGTGTCGCGGCCCAGGACCATCCACGGGCGGCGCCAGACCGGAACGATCGCCCGCGGGCCGTCCGGCGGGCGCCGGACCGGGGCCCACGCTGCCTCGGCCTGGTCCAGCCAGTCCGGGCGCGGGAGCGCGCAGGCGGCGGTGAGCAGCCGGTCGAGCGAGCGGAACGCGTCGTCCAGGGTGCGGATGTCGGTGACCCAGACCGGCAGGCCGGCCGCCCGCAGCGCGTCCAGGTCGGGGCGCCGGTTCTCCTCGTCGTTGGCGAGGACGAGGTCCGAGGCGAGGGCGAGGATGCCGGGCACGTCCGGGTTCTTGGTGCCGCCGATCCTGGTGACCGCCAGGTCGGCCGGATGGCTGCACCAGTCGGTGGCGCCGACCAGCAGCCCGGGTGCGGTGGCGGCGACCGCCTCGGTCAGCGACGGCACCAGCGACACCACCCGGCGCGGCGGGCGCGGGCCGAACCGGACGGGCAGGTCGAGATCGTCCCGCAGGACGGTGGGATCGGCCATCCGGCCACCCTACGCCGGGGGTCCGCGGACGGGCGGCCGACGGACGGCGGACGGGCGATGGTCGGGCGGCGAACGGGCAGCACGGGCATCGGACGGGCGATGGTCGGGCGGCGAACGGGCGGCGGATGGCGGGCGGGCGGACGGCGGGTGAACGGGTGCCGGGCGGTGCGGAAATCCCCGGGAACCCCCCGGACGGTCCGGCCGACTACCTGGTCCGGGTTCGCAGGACGGGCCCCTAGGGCGTGTCTGACAATTCCCACCGGGCGCGCGACGCCGGGCATCCCGCCTGGACGCACCGGCGAAACGTCCAAGTACGGCCCAGTACGAGGACGCTTCGCCGGCGCGCCCAGCCGGGCGCCCAACGCCGCGCGCTGATCCGCCGCGAATTGTCAGACACGCCCTGGCCCGATCACCGACCAGGAGAATTGTCATGCGCCCTCGCGTTGTCTGCGGAATCGCGGCCGCCGTCGCCCTGTTCGCCACGGCCTGCGGAAGCGGCGCCGGAAGCGGTGCCGGAAACGGCGGCGGGGGAGGCGGAGAGCGCGGCGCGGCCGGCGCCGCCCAGACCGCCCCGGCCGGCGGCTACCCCGTCAAGGTGGCCGACTGCGCGGACCGGGAGACCACCATCGCCAAGGCCCCCGCCAAGATCGTCACCAGCAATGCCGCCGCCCTGGAGATACTGCTCCAACTCGGCGCGGGCGACCGGGTGATCGGCACCGGCTTCCCTCCCGGCAAGGGCACCCTCCCGCCGGCCCTGGCCGAACAGGGCGCCAAGGTGCCGGTGCTCGGCGACAAGACGATCCCCAAGGAGAAGCTGCTCGGCTCCGGCGCCGACCTCTACGTCGACACCTTCGGCGCGATGCCGATGATGGGCGGCGGCGCCACCGGGCCCAGCGAGGAGGAGTTCGCGGCGGCCGGCATCCAGCACGTCTACCTCCTCTCGACCGCCTGCGCCGGCACCCCCGAGGCCGCCAAGGCGCCGCGCACCGACCTGTCCGGGGTCGAGAACGACATCCGCCGCCTCGGCGCGGTCACCGGCACGGCCGCCCGCGCGGAGGAACTCGTCACCGGGATGGAGAAGCAGGTCGGCGAGGTGCGCACCGCCCTCGCCGGCGTCGCGCAGGCGCAGCGGCCCGGCTACTTCGTCTTCGACTTCGACGCCGGCACCAAGCAGCCGGTGGCGGTCTGCGGCCGGCAGGTCGCCAACGCGGTGATCACCCAGGCCGGCGCCCGCAACGTGTTCGCCGACTGCGACGCCGACTTCAAGCCCGGCTCCTGGGAGGACGTCGTCGCCAAGAACCCGGACTGGATCCAGCTCGCCGTCCGCAACCGGGGCAGCGAGGAGGCCACCCGCAAGGCCTTCGACGACGCCGAGGCGTTCCTGCGCGGCTTCCCCGCGACCCAGGGCCTGAAGGCCGTCCAGGAGGGCCACTTCGTGCGGCTCGGCTCCGAGGTCACCACCATCGCGGGCGTGCGCAACGCCGACGCCGTCCGGCAGATCGCCGCCACCGTCCACCCCGACCTCGTCAAGAACGGGCAGTAGACGGTGACGTCGGCCGTCTCCGCCGAACGGCGCGAGGAGCCCCGCCCGGCCCGCACCCTGCGGGCCGGGCCGCTGGCCGTCGCGCTGACCGCCGCCCTGGTGCTCGCGCTGACCGCCGCCGTGTCGTTCGGCGCGGTGGACATCCCGCCCGGCGAGGTCTGGTCGGTGGTCGCCCACCACCTCACCGGGCGGGCCCCCGAACCCGGCACCCGCGACCTCATCGTCTGGCAACTGCGCGTCCCGCGCGCCCTGCTGGCGGCGACGGTCGGGGCCGGGCTCGGCCTGGTCGGCACGGCCGTGCAGGCCCTGGTCCGCAACCCGCTCGCCGACCCCTACCTGCTCGGCATCTCCTCCGGCGCCTCCCTCGGGGCGGTCGCGGCGATCGTCCTCGGCACCTCGCTCGGCCTCGACCTCGCCTTCGGCAGCGCGCTCGGCCTCACCGTCTCCCTTGCGGCCTTCGCCGGCGCGCTCGCCGCGTTCTCCCTGGTCTGGCTGGCGGCCCGGCGCGGCGGCGGCTTCTCCCCGCTGCGCCTGGTCCTCGCGGGCATCGCCATCGCCCAGTTCCTCGGCGGCATCACCAGCTACCTCGTCCTGCAGACCCGCGACGAGCAGCAGACCCGTGGCGTGCTGTTCTGGCTGATGGGCAGTCTCGGCGGCGCCGTCTGGGCCCAACTCGCCGTCCCCGCCGTCGCAGTGGCGCTCGGTCTGGCCCTGCTCCAGGCCCGTGCCCGCGGGCTCAACGCGATGCTCATGGGCGACGAGACGGCCGCCGGGCTCGGCGTGGACGTCACCCGGCTGCGCCGGGAGGTCTTCGTCGTCACCAGCGTGCTGACCGGCGTGCTGGTCGCGGTCTCCGGCGCGATCGGCTTCGTCGGACTGATGGTGCCGCACGTCTGCCGCCTGCTCGTCGGCGGCGACCACCGGCGCCTGCTGCCGCTGTCCGCGCTCACCGGCGCACTGCTGCTGGTCGTGGTCGACACCGTGGCCCGCACCGCGCTGGACGGCCAGGAACTGCCGATCGGCGTGGTCACCGCCGTCCTCGGCGCCCCCACCCTGCTCTACCTGCTGGACCGACGACTGGAGCGCACGTGAGGATCGCCGTCGAGGACCTGAGCGTCACCCTGTCCGGGCGGGCGGTGGTGGCCGGCGTCCACCTGGTCGCCGAGGAGGGGGAGATCGCCGGCCTGGTCGGGCCCAACGGCAGCGGCAAGTCCAGCCTGCTGCGCACCGTCTACCGGCACCTGCGGCCGAGCGCCGGGCGGGTGCTGCTGGCCGGGCGCGACCTGGCCGGGCTGCGCCCCGCGCAGTCCGCCCGGCACATCGCCGCGCTGCCGCAGGAGCGGGGCGGGGACTTCGAGTTGAGCGTCCGCGAAGTGGTCGCGATGGGCCGCACCCCCTACAAGCGGTCGTTCGCCGGCGACGACGCCGAGGACCACCGGATCACCGCCGACGCGCTGGTACGGGTCGGCATGGCGGACGCCGCCGACCGCCGCTTCGCCCAACTGTCCGGGGGCGAACGGCAACGGGTGCTGCTGGCCCGCGCGCTCGCCCAGCAGCCGGACGTCCTGGTGCTGGACGAGCCGACCAACCACCTGGACGTCCGGCACCAGGTCGAACTCCTCGCCCTGCTGCGGGACCAGCGCCGCACCACCCTGGTCGCGCTGCACGACCTCAACGCGGCCGCCTCCGTCTGCGACCGGCTGCACGTCCTGCACCGCGGCGCCCTGGTGGCCTCCGGGGCGCCGCGCGAGGTGCTGACCGCGGAGCTGCTGGCCGAGGTGTTCGGCGTCCGGGCGGCAGTGGTCGAACACCCGCTCACCGGTGACCCGTTGATCGCCTTCGACCACCGCACGCCGGCCGCCCCGACCCCGGCCGTCCCGACCGCCCCGGCTCCGGTGGAGGGTGCCGGGGCCGGGGCGGATGCTGGAGGGGCGGGGGTCGCCGGGTTGGACGCCGCCGGGGTGGAGCCTGCGCGTCAGAGCGCCTCGTAGTGGCTCGGCCGGCCGTCGAGTTCGACCAGCCGGCCGCGCTGCGCGGCGTCCTCGCTGCGCAGCAACTCCCAGTCCCCGTCGGCGCGGTGGAGTACCGAGGAGTGCCAGGGCGTCATCCAGGCGTCGGCGGCCTCCAGCAGCCGGATGCCGAACTTCGGTGCGCCCGCCGGTTGCGGGTGGATGGACAGCCGGACCGACCGGGGGTGCTGCTCGGCGATCAACTCGCCCCAGGCGCGGCTGCGCTGGATCACCCCGTACGCGCGGCGGCGGCAGTCGCGCTGCAGGGCGGAGCGGGTGCCGGTGAAGCCGACGGTGTCGTCGGTCAGGAAGCGGGTGATGCCGCGGTAGAGCCGCAGGGTCTCCTCGTCCGTCAGCACCTGCTCGCGCAACTCCTCGACGCTCGGCGCGTACTGGGCGTGCACCCGGGCGCGCTTGTCGTCGTACGGCAGGTCGCCGAGGACGTCCCGCAGGTCGAAGGTGGCGAGGTGGGCGAGTTCCTCGCGGGCGATCATCGCCGTCAACTCGTCGGAGTACTCGTCGATGTGGTCGTCGGGGACGTGGACGAGGTCGCCGAAGATGTGCCCGTCCGAGCAGATCAGGATCCGCGCGCCGGGCTCGTAGTACCCGCCGATCTCCGCGCAGAGCCCGTCGAGGAAGGTGAGCGACAGCCGTTCGCCCTCGTCGGGCAGGTGGCTGAGCACCTTCGCGGGGTTCGGCGACTTGCAGGGGAAGCCGGGCAGGGTGAAGAGGATCGGGTCGCCGGCGGTGATGAAGTCCTTCAACTGGGCCAGCTGGAACGGGAAATGCTCGGGCTTGGCGTCCAGTCCCGGGTCGGAGGCGCGGCGGTGCGGCAGCAGCAGGCCGAGGATCCGTGCGGCGAGCCGTGCGGCGTCCTGCTGGTCGGTGCCGCCCCCGGTGTTCGCGGGCTCCGGCGCGGGCTCCGGTGCGGGCGTGGGCGCAGGTGCGGTGTGGTGGTGGCGGGTGGAAACGGTGCCGGCGGGCGGCATGGTGGTCCTCCGTGGAAGGTGGTGCGGGCGTGGAGCGGACGCCGGGCCGACGTCGGGCGGACGTCGGGCGGACGTCGGCGGGCGGGCGCGGCCGCGGGGTGTTCGCAGGGCGGCCGGGGGCCCCGGCTCAGGCGCGCCGGTCGTAGTCGACGGGCAGCCGGTTGACCCCGCGCGCCAGGACGGCGGGGATCCAGGCGAGGGAGTCCAGGCCCTCGTCGGCGGCCTCGGACGGGCGCAGCCCGGGCAGCCGGGTGAGCAGGGCGGCGACGGCGGTCTGGAGTTCGGCCCGGGCCAGGGCGGCGCCGGGGCAGTAGTGGATGCCGTGGCCGAAGGCGAGATGGGCGTTGGGCGTGCGGTCGAGGTCGAGGCGGTCCGCGTCCGGGAACCGCGTCTCGTCCCGGTTGGCGGCGCACAGCGAGACGATCACCGAGTCGCCGGCCGGGACGGTGGTCCCGAACAGGTCTCCGTCCTCGGCGAGGAAGCGCCAGGTGGTGAGCTCGAACGCGGCGTCGTGGCGCAGCAGTTCCTCCACCGCGCGGGCCAACAGGCCGGGGTCGTGGGCAGGCCCCTCGGAGAGGGAGTCGCGCAGCCGGGCGAGCTGGTCGGGGTGGCGCAGCAGCGTGATCAGCATGGTGGTGATCTGGTTGGTGACCGGCTCCTGGCCCGCGACCAACAGCTGGAACACCATGGAGTCCAGCTCCTCGCGGCTCAACTCGCCCGCGTCGTGGGCGGCGACGAGCCGGCCCAGCAGGTCGGCGCCGGCCGTGTCCGGGTCGTGCCGGTCGTGGCCATCGGCGAGGTTCCCGGCGCGCTTGTGGGCGACCACGTCGGCGATGTACGTCTGGAGGCCGCGCAGCCGCGCCTCGTACGCCGGGCGGCCCGGATCGTGCGGGCCGACGGGCTGCACGACCTTGCCCCAGTCGCGGTCGAACCGCACCGCCAACTCGGCTGGCAGGCCGATCACTTCGGCGAGCACCCGGAACGGGAAGTGCGCCGCGAAGCCGGCCACCAGATCGGCGCCGCCGGTCTCGGGCAGTTCGTCGACCAGCGCGTCGGCCAGCTCCTGGAAGCGCGGGCGCAACGACTCCACCCGGCGCGGCGCGAAGGCGTCCAGGACGAGCCGGCGCATCGTGGTGTGCTTGGGCGGGTCCTGGTGCAGCAGGTGGACCTGCAACTGGGAGTGCTGCGGCTCGGGCATGATCGACGCCAGCTTGTGCCAGTTCTCGTTGCCCAGCGCGTGGTTCTTGCCGAACCGGGGGTCGTTGAGGGTCTCGTGGGCGGCCTGGTAGCCGGTGACCAGCCAGGCGTGGATGCCGCTCGGGAACTCCACCCGGTGCACCGGCCCGGCCTCGCGCATCCGCCGGTAGAGCGGGTACGGGTCGCTCTTGTACGCGGGGCCGTACAGCGGTATGGGGTCCGGGAGTTGGTCGTACCCGTACGGGCAGCGCGGTTCGTCCGCCGGGTGGGCCGGCGCCGGATCGTGGACGGTGTCGGTCATCTGCGGTGTTCCTCCGGTGGTGCGGGCATGGCGGGGTGCGGGCTCTCGGGTATGGGCTCTGGGGTACGGGCTCTGGGGTACGGGCTCTGGGCATGCGGGCGTTGGGAGTTGGGGAGGCGCGGTCCGGCGGGCTCAGGTCCGTGGGCGGCGGTGCAGGGCGAGCAGGGCCACGGCCGTCGCCGCGACCAGGGCGGCCAGGGCGATGCCCGTCCGGGTGCCGGTGGTGGCGCGGTCGCCGGCCAGCGCGGCGGCGCCGGCCAGGGCCGGGCCGAGGGCGAAGCCCAGGCTGCGGGCCAGTTGGACGGCGGAGCCCGCGGTGGCGAGCTTCCCAGGGGGCGAGGCGGTCATCACCAGGGCCTGGGTGGGGCCGCCGTTGAGGCCCATCCCGACACCGGCCAGGGCGAGCCGCCAGGCGATGTCGGCGGCGGACCAGCCGGTGTCCAGCGGGACGAGCAGCGCCAGGCCGAGGGTGGTGACGGCGGCGCCGGCGAGCGCGGTCGGGCGGGCGCCCCAGCGGTCGGCCAGCCGTCCGCCGACCCGGCCGGCCAGCACCATGCCGAGCGGGAAGGCCAGCATGGTGAGCGCGGTGGCGGTGGCGCTCTCGCCACCCGGACCGCGCAGGTGCTGGGCGAGCAGGTAGTGGCAGGCCGCGAAGCCGGCGGCGAGGGCCAGCACCGACGCGTTGACCCCGACGGTTCCGGCGGCCCGCAGCACCTCGGCGACCGGCCTGCCCCCGGGGCGGCGCAGCCAGACCAGCACCAGAGGGGCGGCGGGCAGCGCCAGCAGCAGCCACAGCGGCGCCTCCGGGGCCAGGGTCAGCGCGAGCAGCACGGCGGCGACGGCCGCGCCTATCAGGGCGGCGTCGCCGAGCGACGCCCGGTCGGGCGGGCGCAGGCGGCCCCGCCGCGGGGCGTACCGGCGCACGATCAGCACGGCGGCCAGGCAGACGGGCAGCTTGATCAGGAAGACCGCCCGCCAGCCGAAGTGGTCCAGTAGCAGGCCGCCGATGACCGGCCCGGTGACGGCGCCGAGCGGGCCGAGCGTCGCCGGGATGCTCATCGCCCGTCCGCGCGATTCGGGGCGGACGGAGGTGGCGGCCAACACCGGCATCAGGACGAACAGCACCGCGCCGAAGGCGCCCTGGAGCAGTCGGGCGGCGATCAGCCAGCCTGCCCAGGGGGCGAGGGAGGCCAGCACGCTGCACGCGGCGAAGCAGCTGACGGTGAGCAGCAGCGCCGAGCGGGTGCCCACCTGGTCCAGCCAGCGCCCGGCGGGCAAGAGGAGTGCCACCAGCGGGAGTTGGTAGCCGAGGGTGGCCCACTGGGCGACCCCGGCGGACACGTGCAGGCTGGCCGAGATGTCGGTGAGGGCCAGGTTGACCACGTTCATGTCGAGCATCGCGACGAACGAGAGCAGCCCGGCGGCCACGACCAGGATCCACCGGTCTGCCGGTTCTGCCTGACTGTTCATCAACGTGGCGGCGGTCAGCGGCTGTTGCGCTGCCATGAAGTCCCTCCGTTGCCCGACTGCTGTCCCGGACACCGCCTCGGCGGCGGGGTCCGGTACAGCAGTCGGAGGCGCGGGGGCTCCAGTTCCGAACATGTGAAGGAATTTTCGGACGGACAGACGGACAGACGGACGGACAGGCGGGGGTGGCGGGCGGCGGACAGATGACGACCGACAACTAACAACTAACAGATAACAGATTTCGAAATCTGTTATCTGTTAGTTGTCATCTGTTACCCGGCGCCGGCCACCTGCCGTCCGTCCGCTCAGCAGGCCGCTGCGAGTTCCCCGCCCTCGGCCGCGCGGAGCCGGGCTATCAGTTCCTCCCGGGCGCGGGCGACGCGGGAGCGCACGGTGCCGATCGGGCAGCCGGCGACCTCGGCCGCCTCGGCGTAGCTCAGGCCGACCATCTGGGTGAGGACGAAGGCCTCCCGCCGCTGGGCGGGCACCCGGTCGAGCAGGTCCCCGAGCGCGACGCCGTCCTCGAACCCGGCCGCCGGTTCGGCTCCCTGTCGCTCCGCCGCCTCCTGCCAGTCCGGCAGCGCCGCGCAGCGCGGTCGGGCGGCGGCCGTCCGGTACCGGTCGATCACCGTGCGCCGGGCGATCGACAGCAGCCAGGTGCGGGCCGAGGAGCGGCCGGCGAACGCGGGCAGGCCGCGCAGCGCGCGCAGGAAGGTCTCCTGTGCGAGGTCGTCGGCGGACTGGACGTCGGTGAGGTGGGCGACGAACCGCCAGACGTCCCGCTGGGTGGCGCGGACGAAGGCCTCGACGTCCGGGGCCCGGCCCGCGCGGGCGGTCAGCGCGAGCGCGGTGAGCTGCTCGTCATCCACGATGGCCTCCCACCCGGCCGGTCTCGCCGTGAGGGCAGTGCGGGACCATGGTCGTATGAGATGCGCGCAGTTCCGTACCGCCCTGTCGGCCCGGCTCGACGGCGAACCGACCGGACTGCCGGGTGGCCGGTTGGACGG
This sequence comes from Kitasatospora sp. NPDC058243, assembly GCF_042882025.1. Lineage (NCBI taxonomy): Bacteria > Bacillati > Actinomycetota > Actinomycetes > Kitasatosporales > Streptomycetaceae > Kitasatospora > Kitasatospora sp. NPDC058243. The sequence goes on along the minus strand of NZ_JBHVWW010000005.1, from coordinate 107,536 downwards.
GCACGTCGCGCGCTGCGCCGGTTGCCGTGCGTGGCTGGAGCGGGCCGAGCAACTGCGCGGCCGCGTCCGGGCGAGCGCCGCCGCCGGTCCGTCGGACGAGTGGTCGGCCCGTTTGCTGGACGGACTCGGCGTGCGGGGGCTCGGGGGCGGTCAGGCTCCGGACGGGCCGGAGGCCGTGGAGCGGTAGGACGGTGGCGCCGGTCCAAGCCGGTGCGCCGTCGTAGTCAGGCATGCGAAGGTCCTGAGGGGAGGGCTGGGAGCGGCGCCACCCGAGGCGGCGCCGCCGGCGTCCATGGGACTTCCGCGCGGCCCGCAGCGCCTCCACGGAGGAGACGGCGGGCAGGCGCGGGCCCGGGCCCTGGCGGCACGGCGGCGAAGGCACGGCCGAGCGGCAGGGCGACCTGCCCGCCGAGCGAACCCCGTGGGCCCTACGGTCCCCGGCGGCGGTGGGCTGCCGGGGGCGGTAGGCGCAGGAGTGGGGACGGCGGGCGCGTCAGCAGGCGAGGGCGAGCGCCGGCGGGCCGCGCCGGACCACGGCATGGGTGAGCAGCACCGACCGGGATGGCCGGGTCCGGCCGCCGGCGGGTCGGGGTGCAGCCGGCGGGCGGTAGCCGAAGGGGCGCGCGAAAAGCGCCAGCAGCGGGAGCACCAGCACTCCCGCGACCACGGTGCCGAGCGCGCCGAGCAGGTCGAAGAGCCGGACCAGCGCGGCGTCACCGCGCCACAGCAGCAGCGCGCAGGCCAGCGCGGCGAGTGCGTGGGCGGCGATCATCCCGAAGGACATCCCGTGCGCCATGTCGTGTGCCATGCCGTGTGCCGTCCCGGAGGGCATCCCGGGTGCGGCGGGTGCTCCGGAGAGGCCCGACGTACCCGGCATGCCGGGCATCCCCGCCATCCCGGCCGCGTCCAGCGCCGTCCCATCGGCCGCAGCCGAAGCCGAAGCCGAAGCGGACGCGGACCCGGAGACCGACGCGGACGTGGATACCGATACCGGGGCGGAAACCACACCCGCCGCCGTCCCGTGGTGCATGCCCGCCATGGTGTGCAGGCCGTTGGCGGCGGGCGGGACGTCCGGGTCGAGGCCCGCCATCCGGGCCAGCTCGACGGGGGAGAGCCCGCCGGGGATCCGCTCGGGGTTGCAGAGCAGCAGCGCGGCCCAGTCCGTGGTGGCGAGCCGGCCGAGACCGCCGCCTCCCCGGCCGAGCGCCGCGGCCTGTTCGAACAGCAGGTGCAGCGCGCTCTGGGCCGCGACCATCCAGGCGCTGATCGCGCCGAGCCCGCGCCGTTTGCCGGCGAGCAGCCAGGTCAGACCGAGGACGGCCCCGAACGCGCCGATCAGCACCGGTGGTGAGACCCCGGCTCCGGCCATGGCGACGTGCGCCGCGGCGGCCAGCGCCACGCACAGCGCGGCGAAGACCACGGCGCGCAGCAGGCGGATCCGGTCGGTCATCACGATGGCACTCATCGTCGCACCCGCCCCGCCCGGCCCGGACCGCACCCTCCGGTATTGGCCGGTTCCACCCCGTGAGACCATGCCCGGCCCCGTGCCTCCGTGTGTCGAGAGTCCGGCCCGGCCGCCGCACCAACCCATTCGTACGACCATCGACGCGGTTTGACATCACCCCCCGCTTGCTCACTAAATGTGCACACCCCGGTACCGATAGTGGCTGCCGGGTGGACGCCGAACGCGAAGCAGGAGGCCCGGCCATGGAGACCTCGACCGGCTTGGCGGCCCCCGCCGCCGACCTCGCCGACCCCCGCTTCTGGCAGCTGCCCGCCCCCGCCCGCGCGGCCGCCTTCGCCGAACTGCGCCGACGCCCCGCGCCGGTGTTCTTCGGCGATCCCGCCACCGGCCGGGGCTTCCACGCGCTGGTCCGCCACGCCGACGTGGTCGAGGCCAGCCGGACCCCCGCGGTGTTCCTCAGCGGCCCCGGCGTCACCACCCCGGAACCGCCCCGCTGGGTCCGGCTGGTGTTCGGCGACTCGATGGTCAACCTCGACGACCCCCGGCACGCCCAACTGCGCAGGATCGTCTCGCGAGCCTTCACCCCCCGGCTGCTCGGCCAGGTCGAGGAGGACATCCGCCGCGTCGCCACCCGCCTGGTCGACGACGTCGAGCGGCGGCGGCCGGAGGACTTCGTCACCTCCGTGGCCGCCGAGCTCCCCTTCCAGGTGATCTGCACCATGATGGGGATCCCGGAACATCCGCGCCGAATGATCCTGGACCAGGTCAACCACGCCTCCGAGAACATCGGCGTGGCCCGCCCGCTGCGCCGCCGGATCCGGATGCCCGGGCGCGGGCTGCTGGCGCTGGCCCGCATGCAGGGCATGGTCGCCTCGATCGGTCGTGAGCGCCGCCGCCGGCCCACCGAGGACCTGATCTCCGCCCTGGTCACCGCCGACGTGGACGGCCGCCGGCTCACCGGACGCGAACTCGGCGCGTTCTTCTCCCTGCTGCTGGTCGCCGGTGTGGAGACGACCCGCAACGCGCTCGCCCACGGCCTGCACCTGCTGACCGCGCACCCGGAGCAGCGCGCCCTGCTGCTCGCGGACCTCGACAGGGGGCTCGGCGGTGCGGTCGACGAGATCATCCGCCACGCCACGCCGATCATCCACTTCCGCCGGACCCTCGCCGTCGACCACGAGCTCGGCGGCCCCGGGGGCCCGCTGCTGCGTGCGGGGGAGAAGGTCGCCCTGTTCTTCGGCTCGGCCAACCGGGACGAGACGGTCTTCCCCGACCCGGACGCGTTCGACATCACCCGCACGCCCAACCCCCACCTCGGCTTCGGCGGCGGAGGGCCGCACTACTGCATCGGGGCGCACCTGGCCCGGCAGGAGATGAAGGTGCTGTTCCGCGAGCTGTTCGCCCGGCTGCCCGAGGTGCGGTCGGTCGGCGAGCCGGACATCGTGCCGTCCAACTTCGACCACCGGGTCCGGTCGCTGCGCTTCACGTTCTGAACTCTCCGAGCCCTCCGAGCCCTCTGAACCTCCGAGCCCTCTGAACCTCCGAGCCCTCCGAGCCCTCCGAGCCCTCCGGACCCCCTGAACTGTGCCTGGCCCGGCCGTTGGCCCTATCCGACCGGTTCCCAGACCGCGTGGTCGTGCGCGAACAGAATCCGGCGCGGCCCGTACTCCGCCACCCGGTCCAGCCATGCCCGGTAACCGGGCAGCGGCGCGGCCACGCCCTCGCGCGACGCCCGCCGGGCGAGCACCGCCTGGCCGTACTCGGACGCGAAGTCGTACGCCTGCCCGGCCAGCATCACCGCGCCGCCGCCGGGCCGCTCGACCACCAGTGACTGGTGGCCGCCGGTGTGCCCGGGCGTGGGCAGCACCCGTACGCCCGGCCAGACCTCCGTCTCGCCGTCCAGTTCGCGGTAGTCGGCGCCGGGGAAGTCGACCAGCGCGTCGATGGTGTACGCGCCGCGCCGGGCGGCGGCCAGTTCGGCCGCCTGGACGAGGACGGGCGTGCCGGCGAGCAGCGGATTGCCGCCGCAGTGGTCGAAGTGGAGGTGGCAGTTGACCACCAGGTCGATGTCGGCGCAGGCGACGCCGACGGCCGCGAGCGCCTCCGTCAGCGGGCGGCGGACCGGGCGGTAGTGTGCTTCGGTCTCGGGCTCGCCTGCGCCGATCCCGGTGTCGAACAGCAGCAGCCCCTCCGGGCGGCGGACCAGGTACGCGAGGACCGGCTCCACCCGCGGCTCCGGGCCGCCCACCTCGGACGCAGGCCGGACGAAGTACCCGAGATCGAGGCGGCGGACCGCGTGCATGGAGCTCCCCTTGTCGCGCTGTCCCCCGTACGGGCGGCCGCGGCGGCCCCCGTTCGCAGCCTACCCGCCGATCGGCAGCCCCCGGTCGGCCTTCACCTGCTTCATCGTCAGATGCGAGTTGACCTGCGCGATCCCCGGAAGTCCCGAGAGCACGTCGGTGATGAAGCGCTCGTACGCGGCGATGTCGGCCACCGCGATGCGCAGCAGGTAGTCGGGTTCCCCGAAGAGGCGGTGCGCCTCCACCACTTCCGGCAGCTCCGCCACCCGGCGTTCGAACTCGGCGACCGTCACCTGATCCTCGTGACGCATGGTGATCGTGACGAAGGGTTGGAAACCGCGTCCGACCGCCGTGCCGTCCAGGAGCGCTCGGTAGCCGCGGATCACGCCGTCCTGCTCCAGTTGTCGGACCCGGCGCAGGCAGGGGGAGGGGGTGAGGTCCACCCGGGCGGCCAGGTCGGCGTTGGTCAGGCGGCCGTCCTGCTGGAGCTCGCGGAGGATTCTGCGGTCGATTCGGTCCATGGCGCAACATTCTGCCAAAAGGCGGGCCGGACCAGCAGGAAGTGGCCATCGCGTGCCAGGGCTATCCGGCTACCTTCAGTGACCGAACGCACCGGACAGGTGCCGCGAGGATCACCGGACCAACGGCCGGGACCCGCCCGAACGAGCACGACAGGTCACCGCCACCCATGGACACCCACGCCCTCCTCCTCTTCCTCGGAGTCGACCTGCTGCTGGTCTGCACACCGGGGCCCGACTGGCTCTACATCGCCGCCCGAGGCCTCGGCCAGGGTCGGCGCGCCGCCTTCATCGCGGTCGGCGGCGTCTGCGCCGGCTACGCCGTCCACACCCTGCTCTCCAGCGCCGGCCTGGCCGCCGCGCTGCGTGCCGTCCCCGCCGCCCTGCCCGTCCTGCGCCTCACCGGCGCCGCGTACCTGCTGGTGCTGGCCGTCACCATGCTGCTCGCGTTGCGCAAGGGCGGCGGCGCCACGGCCCTCACCGCGCCCAAGCCGCAGCCCACCGCGACCGTGCTGCGCCAGAGCATGCTGACCGCCCTGCTCAACCCCAAGGGGCTGCTGCTCTACCTCTCCCTGGTGCCGCAGTTCGTCGAGCCGGGCGCCGCGCTGCCGGTCGGCGGGCAGGTGCTCGCCCTCGGCTCGCTCAACGTGCTGGCCTGCGCCGTCGTGTACGGGCTGGTCGCGCACGCCAGCGGACGCCTGGGCGGCCGGCTCGGCGGCACCCCGCGTGCGGCGCGCCGGATGACCCTGGTCTCGGCGGTGCTGCTGATGCTGGTGGCGGGCGTCACGGCGAGCGCCTGAGAACGGGAGCACAATGCCGGGCATGACAGAGCGTCCGACCTTCCCCGGCACCTGGCCCGGCGATCAGCCCGCGTCCACCGATCAGCCTGCGTCTGGCGATCAGCCCGCGTCCACCGAACAGCCCGCCGCCGGCGGGGAACCTGCGGACCGGCCCACCGCCGACCTCTGGGCCGCCCTCGGCGGATCGGCCGAGCTGCTGGGGCGGGTCTCCTTCCACGGCCCCGGTGACGTCCTGGCCTCCGGCCTGCCGGTGCGCAGGCTCGCCCGGGCCACCGTGGCCGCCTGCTCGCTGGCCGCCGCCGAACTCGCCGCCCACCGCGCCGGCGGCCCGGTCCCCGCCGTCCGGGTGGACCAGGGCGCCGTCGCCACGGCCTTCGTCAGCGAACGCCACCTGACCGTCGACGGCCGCACGCCCGTCAGCTTCGCCCCGCACTCCGGCTTCTGGCGCGCCGCCGACGGCTGGGTCCGCACCCACGCCAACTACCCGCACCACCGCACCCGACTGCTCGCCGCCCTCGACCTGCCCGCCGACGCCGGGCCCGAAATGCTCGCCAAGCTGCTGGGCGAACTGCCGGCGGAGCAGGTCCAGGAGCGGGCGTTCGAAGCGGGGGCGCTCGCCGTAGCCGTCGCGCCGGTGAGTGCCACCGCGCACCCCCTGGTGGAGAGCCGGGTGACCGGCACCGCGTCCGTCCGCCCGCTCGGCGATGCCGGCCCCGAGCGGCCCGCCGCCGGGATCCGCGTCCTCGACCTCACCCGGGTCATCGCCGGCCCGGTCGCCACCCGCACCCTCGCCCTGCTGGGCGCCGACGTCCTGCGCGTCGACCCGCCCCACCTCCCCGAGGCCGACGACGCCCACGCCGACACCGGCTTCGGCAAGCGCTCCACCCGCCTCGACCTCGCCGATCCCGCCGACCGCGCCGTCTTCGACGGCCTGCTCGCCACCGCCGACGTCCTCGTCACCGGCTACCGCCCCGGAGCCCTCGACGCGCACGGCCTCGCCCCCGACGCACTGTCGGCCCGCCACCCCGGCCTGATCGTCGCGCAGCTCTGCGCCTGGGGCTGGACCGGCCCCTGGGCCGGCCGGCGCGGCTTCGACAGCCTCGTCCAGGCCGGCGTCGGCATCGCCGCCCACGAGGCCGGCCCCGATGGCCGCCCGGGCGTACTGCCCGCCCAGGCCCTCGACCACGGCACCGGCTACCTCGTCGCCGCCGCCGTCCTGCGCGCCCTCACCGAGCAGCGCACCGGCCGGCCCGGCGGCCGCCACCTGCGGTTCTCCCTCGCCGGTACGGCCTCGTGGCTGCTGCACGGCATCCCGCCCGAGGCGCCCGCCCCTGCTGCCCCGGCGGACAGCGCTCCGGCGGACGGTGCTCCGGACACCGGGGCGTACGACCCGGCCCGGTGGCTCGCCGAGACCGACTCCGCCTACGGACGGCTGCGCCACGCCCTGCCGCCCATCGCCTACACCGGCGCGCCCACCGACTGGTCCCGCCCGCCGGGGCGCTGGGGGACGGACGCGCCGGTCTGGCTCTGAGGACGCCGCGCAACCGCCGCCCCGGCCAGCGATGTCACAGGCAGCTGGCAGCATCGACGCATGACTGCACACGCCACCGACTACACCTGGTTCGAGCAGCGCTACCCCATCCCCGGGGCGGCCCACTGCCTGACGCTGGTCGAGGGGATCACCGCCGACGAACTGCTGCGCCGCTTCGGCGCCCTGCCCGGTCGGGAGGTCACCGGTCTGGACGCCGTGGTCGCCGCCTGGGAGACCTTCGACGACGGGGAGGACGAGGAGGCGGAGGCCCGGATCGAGCCGGAGGACGACCGGCTGCTCGTCGCCGTCACCGAACTCGACGGGTGGGCCGTCGTCGTCGAGGTCTTCGGCTACCTCGGCAGCCTGCCCGACGTCATCCGCCGCCTCGCCGACGGCACCCGGCTGGTCTCGCACTTCCGGAACGCCGTCGCGGTGGACCACTTCAACTGGTGGGAGCAGGGCAGCTGCCGGCTCCAGTTCGAGCCGCTGTTCCCCACCCAGCGGCACGGTTCGGACGCCGACGCCCCCGGTGTCCCCGCGCTTCTGACGGCCTGCGGCTTCCAGCTCGACGGGGAGAGTCACGACCTGCACACCGAGGCCGCGTTCGCGCTGGCCGAGCGGCTGACGGACGTCCGGCTCACACCGGAACGGCTGGAGGCCGCCACGTTCCGGATCGGCTACGCGCCGACGCGCTAGCTGTTCTGTCCCGTGAGGTTGGAGATGCGGAGTGAGACCCGTGGAGCCAGACCCTTGAAGTCAGGCCGTGGAGTCAGGCCCGTGGAGTCAGACCCCCGCCGGGATCTGCTTGGCCCGGCCGCGCATCTGGAGGGCCGTCACGATCTCGATCAGTCCGAGGATCACCAGCCAACAGCCGGCCAGGACGGCCAACGCGGCGATCGAACCGACCGGCCAGACCAGCAGCAGCACACCGGCCACCGTGTTGGCCACGCCTGCGAAGGCCTGCCAGCCACGGGCCGGCATCGCCGGGTCGGAGACCGCGGCGGCGAGCTGGGTGATGCCCCGGAACAGCCAGCCGATGCCGATCCAGATCGCCAGCAGGAGCAGCGACTGCGCCGCGCTTCGGAAGCAGAGCAGCCCCAGCAGGACGCAGATCGCCCCGCTGATGAAGGCCAGCACCCGCAGTGCGGTGGTCGCGTGGGTGCCGAACGCGGCGATCAGCTGCACGATGCCGATGACCAGCAGGTAAAGGCCGAACAGCACGCCCACCACCAGCAGGGTCTCCTTCGGCCAGACGAAGACGACGATTCCGAGGGCCAGCGAGACGATTCCGGCGAGCAGCAGGACCTGCCAGGCGGCCTTGGCGAGTTGGCCGAGCGGACCCTGGACCGGGGAACCGTCGGGGGTGATGATCGGGGAAACCACGGTGGTGTACTCCTCGGGGCCGGGGACGGGCAGGGGCCGAACCCCAGCCTGGCCGGGCCACCGTCGACCGGCGCGTCGGGTACGGCCGTTCGGGGGACGGAGACAAGGGAGGGGGGAGAGGAAGCGGAGGGGGACGGAAGGGGGATGGGAGAGGGCGTGCGGAGGAGACGAATGTTCGATGGAGTGGCTCCGGTGGCCTTCCGGTCGCCGGAACGACACCGTCCGGCCACCTGCCGTCGATATCATCCGGCGGTATGACTTCTGAAGGGTGGGGGACCCGTTCGGTAGAGCCGGTCAGTCAGCACTACATCGTCTGCGGGGGCAACGCACTGGCCCACCGGCTGGTCCTGGAACTCGTCGAGCACTACGAGGTCCCGGTCGTCGTCCTGGTCGCCGATCGCACCCGCGACCACGCGCCGCAGATCGAGCAACTCCCCGGCGTCGCCGCCGTCGTCGAGTACGCCAGCATCACCGACGAGGCGCTGCGCGAGGTGTCGATCGACACCGCCCGCGGCCTCGCCCTCGTCGAGGGCAGCGACCAGGACAACATCCACGCCGCGCTCAGCGCCCAAGGCCACAACCCGGACCTCCGGATCGTGCTCCGGATGTTCAACCAGCGCCTCGGTGAGAACATCGAACGGCTGCTCAGGAACGGTGCCGCGCTCTCCGGTTCCGCCACCGCCGCACCCGCCTTCGCCGCGGCGGCGCTCGGGCGGCCCAACTCGGTCGAGATCGGCGGACGCTTCCTGCACATCGCCTTCGACGAGGCCATCACCTCCGACCGGATCTGCGTGGTCGCCGACCACATCGACCGCCAGGACCTCAGCAAGATCCGCCTGCTGCCCGAACAGCGCGGCGACTCGGCCGACTTCGTCCGGCTCGCCAGCGAGTTCGGCGACGACGGGCCGGTCCGCCCCGGTGGCGTCCGCCGCGAAGCGGAACCGGAGCCGGCGCCCGAGGAGGAGCCGGACGGCGTGGCCGCCCTCCAAGCGCTGCGCATCGAACCCAGGGAACCGATCAGCTGGGCGCGGCGGGCGCGTTGGCGGCTGCTCGACATGATGCGCTTCTTCACCAGCGCCCGGATGCGGCTGGTGCTGCTCACCGCCCTCGCCGCGGTGCTGATGGCCTTCGGCGTGCTCTGGTACCTGAACCGGAACTTCGGCTGGACCCTCTACATCTCGCTGCTCGACCTCGCGGGCGCCGCCCAGCCCGACCAACTCGCCGACATCGCCGCCGGGACCGGGACGGGCGGACTGTGGCAGCGGGTGGCGCAGGTGGTGATCACCATCTGCGGGATCACCTTCGCCCCGGTCGCCACCGCCATCGCGGTCGAGGTGCTCGGCTCCGGGCGGCGCGGGCAGCCCCGCAACCCCGGGGCCGGCACCCGGGACCACGTGATCGTCGTCGGCCTCGGCAACGTCGGCACCCGGGTCGCGGCCCAACTGCACGAACTGGGCGTGCCGGTGGTCTGCATGGAGCGTGACCCGCAGGCCCGGGGCATCGCCGCCGCCCGGGCGCTCGGCATCCCGGTGGTCCTGGGCGACGGCCCGTTCGAGGAGCAGTTGCGTCGCGCCCGGTTGAAGCACAGCCGGGCGCTGGTCGCGGTCAGCGGCGACGACGCCACCAACCTGGAGGCGGCCCTGGAGGCGCGCCACGGGAATCCCGAAGTCCGTGTGGTGGTGCGGCTGTTCGACGACAACTTCGCCGGGCACTTCTACGCGACGCTGGACAACGCGGCCTCGCGTTCGGTCTCGTACCTGGCCGCACCCGCCTTCGCCGCCGCCCTGATGGGGCGCGAGGTGCGCGGGATGCTGTCGGTGTTCCGGCACGTGCTGCTGATCGCCGAGTTGACGGTCGAGGACGGCAGCGGGCTGATCGGCATGAACCGGCACGACCTGGAGGACCCGGGCGGCGTCCGGGTGATCGCCGTCCGGTTCGCCCGCAGTGCGCAGTTGCAGTGGAACTTTCCCGACCGCACCCGGCGCCTCACCCCGGGCGACCAGATCGTGGTCGCCGCCACCCGTAGCGGGCTCGCCCGGCTCAACACGGCGCTGGTGGACGAGGTGTGACGGCGGCTGACGCATAACACCTGACAGATAACAGCTAACAGATTTCAGATGACGAAATCTGTTAGCTGTTATCTGTTACTTGTCAGCTGTTACCTGTCAGCCGTCAGCCGTAAGCCGTAAGCGGCCAGGTCACCGGTTGGTGAAGGACGGCGGGCGCTTCTCCGCGAACGCCGCCATGCCCTCCTTCTGGTCCGCCGTGGCGAACGCCGCGTGGAACAGCCGACGCTCGAAGCGGACGCCCTCGGCGAGGGTCGTCTCGAAGGCGCGGTTGACGCTCTCCTTGAGCATGACCGCAGCCGGGGTGGACATCGCCGCGACGGTCTCGGCCACCGTCAGGGCCTCGGCCAGCAGCTGGTCCGCCGGGACGATCCGGGAGACCAGGCCGGCCCGCTCGGCCTCCTCGGCGCCCATCATCCGGCCGGTCAGGCACAGTTCCATCGCCTTCGCCTTGCCGACCGCCCGGGTCAGCCGCTGCGAACCGCCGATGCCCGGGATGACACCGAGCTTGATCTCCGGCTGCCCGAACTTCGCGGTGTCCGCCGCCAGCAGGATGTCGCACAGCATCGCCAGCTCGCAGCCGCCGCCCAGCGCGAACCCGGCCACCGCCGCCACGACCGGCTTGCGCAGCGCGCCGAGCCGGTCCCAGGGGCCCAGCCAGTCGTCCAGGTAGACGTCCGGGAACCGGTTGCCCTGCATCTCCTTGATGTCGGCGCCGGCCGCGAACGCCTTCTCCGAGCCGGTGATCACCAGACAGCCGATCTCCGGGTCACGGTCGAAGGCGGTGGCGGCCGCGACCACCTCGTTCATCAGCTGGGTGTTCAGCGCGTTGAGTGCCTTCGGCCGATTGAGCGTGATCAGCCCCACCCGGCCCTTGCGCTCGACCAGGATCGTCTCGTAGGTCTCGGTCTCGGTCATCGCCGTTGACTCCCATTCCGCTGCTCGGCGCCGCGCGGGCGCGCCCTGACCATCCAACGATCTACGACGCGCCCCGCCTCGCGCCAGTCTTGGTATGCGAGACGGTCGTCACGGGCCCGGCTCCTTCGCTGCGGAGCCGGGGCCCAGGGCTCCGGACGCGGGGCGTCAGGGGTCAGAAGCGGACCCCGTAGCGCTCGGCCGCCTGCCGGACGGTCTCCGCCTTGACCTCGCCCCGGCGCGCCAGCGCGGCCAGCGCCGCCACCGCGACCGACTGGGCGTCCACGCCGAAGTGCCGCCGCGCCGCGTCCCGGCTGTCGGAGAGGCCGAAGCCGTCCGTGCCCAGCGACGTCCAGTCCTGCTCCACCCACGGGCGGATCTGGTCCGGTACCGCGCGCATCCAGTCGCTGACCGCCAGCACCGGCCCGGGCGCCCCTGCCAGTGCCCGCGTCACGTAGGGGACGCGCGCCGCCGCGCCCGTACCGGCCGCCGCCTGCGCCAGGTTGGCCGCGTCGCAGTCCAGCGCCTCCCGGCGCAGCTCCGTCCAGGAGGGTGCCGACCAGACGTCCGCCGCCACGCCCCAGTCCTCGCCGAGCAGTTGCTGGGCGGCGAGCGCCCAGCGCACGGCGGTGCCCGAGGCGAGCAGCTGGAGCCGCGGCGCGTCGCCGCCCGGCGAGGGCTCCGCCTGGCGGTAGCGGTACAGCCCGCGCAGGATGCCGTCGGTGACGTCAGCGACGTCAGCGACGGCAGTAACGTCGGTGACATCCGGGCCGGTCGGCAGCGGCGGCTGTGGCAGCGCCTCGTTGTAGACGGTCAGGTAGTAGAACACGTCCTCGCCGTGCGGGTGTTGGGGGCTGCTGCCGTACATCCGGCGCAGGCCCTCGCGGACGATCACCGCGACCTCGTACCCGAAGGCGGGGTCGTAGGACAGCGCCGCCGGGTTGGTGGAGGCGATCAACTGCGAGTGGCCGTCGGCGTGTTGCAGGCCCTCGCCGGTCATCGTGGTGCGTCCGGCGGTGGCGCCGATCAGGAAGCCTCGGCCCAACTGGTCGGCCAGGGCCCACATCTGGTCGGCGGTGCGCTGCCAGCCGAACATCGAGTAGAAGATGTAGAACGGGATCACCGGCTCGCCGTGGGTGGCGTACGCGGTCGCGGCGGCGGTCAGCGAGGCCATCGAACCGGCCTCCGTGATGCCCTCGTTGAGGATCTGGCCGGTCGCCGACTCCTTGTAGTGGAGCAGCTGGTCGCGGTCGACCGGGTCGTAGGTCTGCCCCAGCGGCGAGTAGATGCCGGCGCTCGGGAAGAGCGACTCCATGCCGAAGGTGCGCGCCTCGTCCGGGACGATCGGCACCCAGCGGTGGCCGGTGGCCTTGTCCCGCATCAGGTCCTTGACCAGCCGGACGAACGCCATGGTGGTCGCGATCTCCTGCGTGCCGGAGCCCTTGAGCAGCGTCTCGAAGGGTTTCGCGGGCAGCTCGGGCAGCGGGGTGAAGCGCACCCGGCGGGCGGGCGCGGGGCCGCCCAGCGCGGCGCGCCGCTCCCGGAGGTAGCGGGCCTCCGGGGAGTCCGGGCCCGGGTGCGCGTACGGGACCAGCTCGTCGGTCAGGGCACTGTCGGGAATGGGGAGTTCGAGCAGGTCGCGCATCGCCCGGAACTCCGCCCCGGAGAGCTTCTTCATCTGGTGGTTGGCGTTGCGGGCCTCGAAGCCGGGGCCGAGCGTCCAGCCCTTGACCGTCTGCACCAGTACCACCGTGGGGGCGCCCCGGTGCTCCAGCGCCGCCCGGTAGGCGGCGTACACCTTGCGCGGTTCGTGTCCGGCCCGGGAGGTCGCGACGATCTCCAACAGTCGCTGGTCGTCCACGGTTTCGGCGATCGCCCGGAGTTCGGGCGCGGCCTGGAACAGGTGCTCGCGGACGTAGCGGGCGTCCGAGGCGGCGTAGGTCTGGAACTGTCCGTCCGGCACCGCGCCGAGCCGGCGCACCAGCGCGCCCGTGGTGTCGCGGGCCAGGAGGTCGTCCCAGGCTTCGCCCCACAGCGACTTGACGACGTTCCAGCCGGCGGCGCGGAACTGGCGCTCCAGCTCCTGGACGATCTTGCCGTTGCCGCGCACCGGTCCGTCCAGGCGCTGGAGGTTGCAGTTGACCACGAAGGTGAGGTTGTCCAGCCCCTCGCGGGCGGCGAGGGCGAGCGCGGCGGTCGACTCCGGCTCGTCCATCTCCCCGTCGCCGAGGAACGCCCAGACGTGCGAGCCGGAGGTGTCCTTGATGCCGCGCGCGGTCAAGTACCGGTTGAACCGGGCCTGGTGGATGGCCGACAGCGGTCCGAGGCCCATGGACACGGTCGGGAACTCCCAGAACCACGGCAGTCGGCGCGGGTGCGGGTACGAGGGCAGGCCGTCGCCGCCGGCCTCCTGCCGGAAGCGGTCCAACTGGGCCTCGCCGATGCGCCCTTCGAGGAAGGCGCGGGCGTAGACGCCGGGCGCGGCGTGGCCCTGGACGTACAGCTGGTCGCCGGAGCCGTCGGCCTCCTTGCCGCGGAAGAAGTGCTGGAAGCCGACCTCGTACAGCCAGGCGGCGGACGCGTACGTGGCCATGTGCCCGCCGAGGCCGCCGCGGTGGTTGCCCCTGGTCACCATGGCGGCGGCGTTCCAGCGGTTCCAGGCGGTGATCCGCCGCTCCATCGCCTCGTCGCCGGGGAACTCGGGCTCGGCGCCGGTCGGGATGGTGTTGACGTACGGGGTGTCCAGGAGCGGGGGGACGTCGAGCCGGCGCAGTTCGGCGTGTTCGACGAGGCGGCGCAGCAGGTGGGCGGCGCGGTGCGCTCCGCCGAAGTCGCGGGCGGCGTCCAGGGAGGCGCGCCACTCCGCGACCTCTTCGGGGTCGTGGTCGGGAAGCTGGTCGAGCTGGGACACGGATGGTTCCCCTTTGCCGGTGCTTCAGAGTGCCGATTCCGGGATGCGGAATAGCATTTCTCTCCATGGAAGGTCTCTATGGACGGTAGGGAGTGGTCCGGCGGCGCGTCAACCGCTACTGGAGGGTAATGTGAGCGATGATCGATCATCTTTGCGCGAACCATAATGCCGCACCGGGACCCCGCCCGGATCCGCTCAGGCGGAGCGGTCGGCGTACTCCAGGACGTGTTCCGCCAACAGCCGCCCGACCTCCGGATCCCGCCGCCGGAAGGCGTCGATCAGCGGAGCGTGGTCGGCCGCGTTCTCGTGCAGCTCCGGGCGGACCCGGTGCAGCGACAGCACCGTCCACACCTCCACGCCCAGCCCCTCCCAGGTTCGCAGCAGTGCCCCGTTGGCGGCGGCGGCCACGATCTCGCGGTGGAAGGCCACGCCGTGCCGGGCCTGCCCGAGCGCGTCACCCGCCCCGGCCGCCGCCGCCATCCGTTCCGCGTGCCGCTCCAGGGCAGCGGTGTCCCCGGCCAGGCGGACGACCGCCGCCTCGGCGGCCAGCCGCTCCAGGGCGGCCCGCACCTGGTAGACCTCGCGCAGTTCGGCCGGGCTGATCTCGCGCACCCGCACGCCCCGGTTGGGCTCGGCGTCGAGCAGCCCGAGCGACTGCAGTGAGCGCAGCGCCTCGCGCACCGGCGCCTGGCTGACGTTCAACTCGGCGGCCAGGCGCCGTTCCACGATCCGGTCGCCGGGCTGCCAGCGCCCGTTCAGCAGGCCCTCCAGCAGCAGTCCGCGCACCTGCTCGCCGAGCGGCACCCGGGACAGCGGGTCGGCGTCCCCGGCGGGCGGCAGCGGGATCGGGCGGGTCATGCGGGCTCCTTGATCGTGGTTCATGACGCGTGGTTCATCACTCGTGGTTCATGGCGCGTGGTGATGCGGGGCCGCAGCGCAGCCCGGTCACGCCAGGCCCAACTCGTCGCCCACGCGCGGGGCGAGGAAGCGGGCGACGTCCGCCTCCCCGACCTCGGCGAGCGAGGCCGGGGACCAGCGCGGGGTGCGGTCCTTGTCGATCACCTGGGCGCGGATGCCCTCGACCAGGTCAGGCCCGCTCAGCGCGGCGCAGGAGACGCGGTACTCCTGGTCGAGCACGGCCTCCAGGGAGGGGAGCGTGCGGGCCCGGCGCAGTGCGGCGAGGGTCACCGTGACGGCCGTGGGGGAGTTGCCGAGGACCAGCTCCGCGGCCTCCTTCGCCTCCGCCACGCCGGAGTTCAGCAGTCGTTCGACGATCTCCTCGACGGTGTCGGCCGCGTAGCAGGCGTCGATCCAGCCGCGCTGCTCCGCGAGCGCGGACCCCGGCGCGGGCTCGGCGTGCGAGGCGACGGCGGCGGCGGGGTCGGGGCTCTCGGCCAGGGCGTCGAGCAGCGCCGAGATCCGTGTCGAGGGGACGAAGTGGTCGGCGAACCCGCACAGCAGCGCGTCACCGGGGCCCATCGAGGCCGAGGTGAGTCCGAGGTGGGTGCCCAACTCGCCCGGGGCGAGCGCGAGCAGTCGACTGCCGCCGACGTCCGGGACCAGCCCGATCCGGGTCTCGGGCATCGCGACGGTGGAACGTTCGGTGACGATCCGGAGCGCGCCGTGGGCGGACAGGCCGATGCCGCCGCCCATGGTGATGCCGTCCATCACCGCGACGTACGGCTTCGGGTAGTGGGCGATCAGCGCGTTCAGCCGGTACTCGTCGCGGAAGAAGGCCCGGGTGCCGGCTCCGCCGGCCCTGGCGTCGTCGTGCAGTGCGCGGAGGTCGGCCCCGGCGCAGAGGCCGCGCTCGCCGGCGCCGGTCAGGACGACGGTGCGTACCCGGTCGTCCGTGGCCCACTCGGTCAGCGTCGTGTGGACGGTGGTGATCATGCCGTGGGTCAGCGAGTTGAGCGCCCGCGGCCGGTTCAGCACGATCCGCCCGGCCCCGCCGTCCAGGGAGACCTGGACCTCCGCCACCTCTGCGTTCATCGGGTCCGTTCCCGTCGTTCGGTCGTTCCTCGGTCTTGACGACTCCTGCCGTCCACCGTACCGGGGCGGCGCGGAGCCGTGATCACCCGACCGGGCGGCGGGCCGTCCTCACGGCGGACCGGCGGACCGTCCTCACGGCCGACCGGCCGGCTGGGCCCGGTTCGGGTCCCTACGGCCAGGCGCGCAGGGCGAGTTCGGCGGTCCGGGCCAGGTCGGCGGCGGTGGCGCCGTCCCGGGCCTGCTGCGACATGCCCTGGATGACCGCGCCGAAGTAGCCGGCCAGCGCGTGCGGGTCGGCGTCGGGCGGGAGTTCGCCGTCCGCCTGAGCCGTGCGCAGCCTGGTCTCGAAGACGTGGAGGTTGCGGTTGCGCAGGTCGCGCAGGTGGGCCTGGACCTCGGCGTCCTGCGGGGAGACGTTGGTGGCGGCGCTGATCACCAGGCAGCCGGCCGGGTGCGAGGGGTCGGGGTAGATGGCCGCCGCCTCCCGCAGGATCCGGGCGAAGGCCGCGTACGCGCTGGTCTCCTCGCGCAGGGCGGCCCCCGCGAACGCGCCGACGGGGGAGTGCCCGTAGTGGCGGACGACCTCCTCGAAGAGCGAGCGCTTGTCGCCGAACGCGGCGTAGAGGCTGCCGGGCCGGATGCCCATGGCGGTGGTCAGGTCGGTGACGGAGGTGGCCTCGTAGCCGCGCTCCCAGAACAGCCGGGTCGCCGCCGTCAGCGCCTCGTCCCGGTCGAAGGTCGGCGGTCGTCCGCGCCGGGGCCGCGTCGGGTTCTCGGTCATGCCGGAATTTTAGAACACCCGCTCAACAAGTGTGTTAGCTTCTTTCTTGAGCGAGCACTCAACAAATGTGGTGGGCGAAGCAGGAAGGGGCTCAGTCATGGGCACGCAGGCACTCAAGGGCAAGACCGCGCTGGTCACCGGGGGTAGCAGGGGGATCGGCCGGGCGATCGCCCGCAGGCTCGGCCGCGACGGCGCCACCGTCGCCGTCGGCTACGCCCGCGATCAGGAGGCGGCGGGCGAGGTCGTCGCGGGCATCCGCGCCGACGGCGGCCGGGCCTTCGCGCTGCACGCCGAACTCGGCCGGCACGGGGATGCGGCCGCGCTGTGGGAGGCGTTCGATGCCGGGATCGGCGCGCACGCGTCCGACGGCGGCGTCGACATCATCGTGAACAACGCCGGGATCGGGCGCAGTGCCGACCTCGCCGCGCTCACCGAGGAGGGCTTCGACGAGGTCTTCGCCGTCAACGTCCGCGCGCCGTTCTTCGTCGTCCAGCACGGCCTGCACCGGCTGCGCGACGGCGGCCGGATCATCAACGTCTCCAGTGGCGCGGCCCGCCTCGCCATGCCGGAGATCATCGCCTACGGCGCGACCAAGGGGGCGCTCGACACCTTCACCCTCAACCTCGCCAAGCAGCTCGGCCCGCGCGGGATCACCGCCAACTCGGTCGCGCCGGGTGTCGTCGACACCGACGTCAACGCCGGCTGGCTGCGCGGCAACGCGGAGGCGGAGGCCCATGCGGCCTCGCTCGCGGCCCTCGGCCGGGTCGGGCAGCCGGAGGACATCGCGGACATCGTCGCCTTCCTCGCCTCCGACGACGCCCGCTGGGTCACCGGCCGGGTCATCGACGCCACCGGAGGGGCGGGCCTGTAGTCGCGGCGCGTTCGGCGCGCGGGGGGAGTCCGTGGAGGGGCGGGGGTAACAGATAACAGCTGACAGATGATGAAATCTGTCAGCTGTTATCTGTCGTCTGTTATCTGTTCGCCGTCAGTTGTCGGCCGGCGGCTGCGGGCCCGCTACGGCCGGACCCGCCCCGTCACCTCGCCGAACCCGATGACGGCGCCCTCCGGCCCCGGCGCGGTGGCGGTGATGGTGACCTCGTCGCCGTCCTCCAGGAACGTCCGGGTGGTGCCGTCCGGGAGCTTCAGCGGCTCCTCGCCGTTCCACGTCAGCTCGATCAGCGCGCCGCGGGTTTCCGGCTCCGGCCCGCTGACGGTGCCCGAGGCGAACAGGTCGCCGGTGCGCAGCGAGGCACCGTTGACCGTCATGTGGGTGAGCTGCTGCTGCGCCGTCCAGTACATCGAGGCGAACGGCGGCCGGGACACCAGGTGCCCGTTCAGTCGGACTTCCAGCGCCAGGTCCAGTCCCCACGGCTCGCCGTCGCGGTCGTCCAGGTAGGCCAGCGGCTCGACGTCGCGCTCGGGCGGCGCGACCCGGGCGTGCTGCAGGGCGTCCAGCGGGACGATCCACGGGGAGACGGAGGTGGTGAAGGACTTGCCGAGGAACGGGCCGAGCGGCACGTACTCCCAGGCCTGGATGTCGCGCGCGGACCAGTCGTTGACCAGGCAGACGCCGAACACGTGCTCGCGGAAGTCGTCCAGGACGACCGGTCGGCCCAGCTCGGACGGGGTGCCGACGACGAAGCCGACCTCCGCCTCGATGTCCAGCCGCCGGGTCGGCCCGAACGACGGCGCCGGGTCGGCGGGCGCCTTGCGCTGCCCGTGGGGCCGCACCACCGGGGTGCCGGAGACGACCACCGTGCCGGCCCGCCCGTGGTAACCGATGGGCAGGTGCTTCCAGTTGGGGGTGAGCGGCTCCGAGCCCGGGCGGAAGATCCGGCCCAGGTTGGTGGCGTGGTGCTCGGAGGCGTAGAAGTCGACGTAGTCGGCGACCTCGAACGGCAGGTGCAGCTGGACCTCGCCCGCCGGCAGCAGCGCAGGCGACAGCGCCTCGCGGCAGGACTCGTCCGTCAGCCATCGGGTGAGGTCGGCCCGGACCTGCGTCCAGGTCGAACGCCCTGCCGCCAGCAGCGGGTTGAGCGAGTCCGCGTCCAGCAGCGCGGACGGCGCCCCGGCGGCCCGGGCGGCCGCCGCGGCGTCCAGCACGAAGTCCCCGACGCGCACGCCGATCCGGCGCCGGCCGGGCTGGTCGGCGGCGGTGAACACGCCGTACGGCAGGTTGTGCACGCCGAACGGCGAGTCCTGGGCGCTGGCGAGCCAGCTGCGGGGGGTGGTGCTCAACGGTCCTCCTGTGGCTGTGACGTGGACGGCAGCAGGCCGAGCGCGGCCAGGTCGTCCAGGGGCTCGGCGATGCTGCACGTGCCGAACGCGGTGAACGAGTTCCGGATCACCGTGATCTGACGATCAGTCAGGACATGGGCGGCCTTGGCCAGCACCGCGCCGTCGCGCTCCGCCAGCACCGCCGCTGCTGCGGCCCGGTCGGTCTCCTGCGCGGCCAGCAGCACGTTGAGGAAACCGTGGTGCTCGAAGCCGGTGGCCGGGTCGGTGTGCCGGACGGCGTTGTGCAGTCCGGCGGTGCACTTGTACGGCAGCCCGCGCAGCGCGCAGCCGGTGAGGAAGGCGGCCAGCTCCTCCTCGTCCGGGAACGCCTCGGCCACCACCCCGCCGGTGCGGAACTTCGCCCGGTAGGGGCTGTCGACGAGCACGTCCAGCACCTCGTCCAGGCCGTCGCCGCGCAGGAGTTCGCGCGGCAGCTCGACGGCGGCCGGGACGTTCGGCGGCAGCAGCCGGTCCAGGGCGGCGACCGCCTCGGCGGCGTCCCGGACGGCGAGTTCGACGCCGGCCACCTCGAAGGGTGCGGCGGCGGCGAGCGCCGGGCCGAGCTCGGCACTGCCCCCCGGCAGTACGAGCCCGACCCTGAGCGGCGCGCCGCCCGAAGCCGCCGCGGCCAACTCGCCCAGCCGGCCCGCCCCGCACAGGAGCGGGCCGACCGCCTCGGCGTACCAGGCCGCGCGGTGCCCGCGGTGCGCGGGCACCGCCTCGGCGACCGGCAGGTTCCCCGGGGGGAACACCGCGGCGTCGTCGAAGAGCCCGTGGAACAGCTCGGGGATCGCCCCGGGGCCCGTCCGGTTGGTCACGGCGGACGAGGCGGCGCTCATCGCCCGGGCCCCCGACCGGCCCAGGTCCAGGCGTAGTTGCCGTCCTCGCCGGCCCGGCCGCCCTCGCCGAGCTCCAGCGGGCGGAACGTGTCCACCATGACGGCGAGTTCGTCGAAGAACTCCACGCCGATGCTGCGCTCGTACGCGCCCGGCTGCGGCCCGTGGGTGTGCCCGCCGGGGTGCAGCGAGATCGAGCCCTGGCCGATGCCCGAGCCCTTGCGGGCCGCGTAGTTGCCGCCGCAGTAGAACATGACCTCGTCGCTGTCCACGTTGGCGTGGTAGTACGGCACCGGGATCGACAGCGGGTGGTAATCCACCTTGCGGGGAACGAAGTTGCAGATCACGAAGCCGTTGCCCTCGAACACCTGGTGGGCCGGCGGCGGCTGGTGGACCCGGCCGGTGATCGGTTCGAAGTCCCGGATGTTGAAGGCGTACGGGTACAGGCAGCCGTCCCAGCCGACCACGTCGAAGGGGTGGTGCGGCACGGTGTAGCGGGTGCCCGAGACACCGTTCGGGCCGCGGTGCTTGACCAGCACGTCGACGTCTCCGGAGGCGTCCCCGGCGGCATCCCCGTCGGCGTCGACGACCAGCGGGCCGACCGGGCCGCGGAAGTCCCGCTCGCAGTACGGCGCGTGCTCCAGCAGCTGCCCGTACTTGGAGAGGTAGCGCTTGGCCGGGGTGATGTGGCTGTTCGCCTCGATGCAGTACGCGCGCAGCGGTTCGTCCCCGGCCGGCACCCAGCGGTGGGTGGTGGCGCGCGGGATGATCACGTAGTCGCCCTGGCCGACCTCGATCGAGCCGAAGACCGTCTCGACCGTGCCGGAGCCGGACTCCACGTACACGCACTCGTCACCGAGCCCGTTGCGGTACAGCTCGCTCGGGGCCCCGGCGGCGACGTACGAGATCCGCACGTCGCCGTTGCCGAGGACCAGGCGGCGGCTGCCGACGACGTCCGCGGACTTCCATTCCTGGTCCGCGAACAGCTCGTGCAGCTTGAGGTGGCGGGGGAGCAGGGGGTGGTTGGGCACCGTGGACTGGTCCGGCAGCTCCCACGGCACCGCGTTCACCACGGCCGAGGGGATGCCCCGGTGGTAGAGCAGCGAGGAGTCCGACGAGAACCCCTCCTCGCCCATCAACTCCTCGTAGTACAGCCCGCCTTCGGGTGTGCGGTGCTGGGTGTGCCGCTTGGGCGGGATGCTGCCCAGCTGCCGGTAGTACGCCATCTCCCTGCTCCTCCTCGACCGTGCTCAGCCGACCGTCCTCACGGTACGCCCGACCGTGCTCAGAGTTCCCCGGTGCTCAGAGCTTCTCAGTACTCAGAGCTGCTCAGCACCCGGGGTTCCCCCGTGTTCAGGACTCCCCGTGCTCAGGGCTCCCCAGCACTCACAGGTTGCCGCGGGCGTCCTGCTCGCGCTCGATCGCCTCGAACAGCGCCTTGAAGTTGCCCTTGCCGAAGCCCAGCGAACCGTGCCGCTCGATGAACTCGTAGAAGACGGTGGGGCGGTCGCCGATCGGCTTGGTGAAGATCTGCAGCAGGTAGCCGTCCTCGTCGCGGTCGACCAGGATGCCGCGCGACTTCAGCTCGTTGATGTCCACCCGCACCTTGCCGATCCGGGCGCGCAGCTCCGGGTCGTCGTAGTACGAGTCGGGGGTGTTGAGGAACTCCACGCCGCGCGAGCGCAGCACGTCGACGGTGGTGAGGATGTCATTGGTGGCGAGCGCCATGTGCTGGCAGCCGGGGCCGGTGTAGAACTCCAGGTACTCGTCGATCTGCGACCGCTTCTTGGCGATGGCCGGCTCGTTGAGCGGGAACTTCACCCGGTGGTTGCCGCTGGCGACGACCTTGGACATCAGGGCGGAGTAGTCGGTGGCGATGTCGTCGCCGACGAACTCGGCCATGTTCACGAAGCCCATGACCCGGTTGTAGAACGAAACCCACTCGTCCATCCGGCCCAGCTCGACGTTGCCGACGGCGTGGTCGAGGGCCTGGAACAGGCGCTTGGGCGAGCCCTCCGGGTGCTGGACCTTGCTCTGCGCGGTGATGTACCCCGGCAGGTAGGGGCCGTGGTAGCGGGAGCGGTCGATCAGGGTGTGGCGGGTCTCGCCGTAGGTGGCGATGGCCGCGCGGCGCACGGTGCCGTTCTCGTCGGAGACGTCGTTCGGCTCCTCCAGGACGGTCGCGCCGGTGGCGCGGGCGTGCGCGATGCACTTGTCGACGTCCGGGACCTCCAGGGCCAGGTCGACGACGCCGTCGCCGTGGCGGCGGTGGTGGTCCAGCAGCGGGCTGTCCGGCAGCACCCCGCCCTTGATCACGAAGCGGCAGGAGCCGGAGCGGAGCACGAAGGCCTTGCGGTCGCGACGGCCGGTCTCCGGGCCGGAGTAGGCGACCAGCTCCATGCCGAACACGGCCTGGTAGAACTGGGCCGTCTGGGTGGCGTTGCCGACCACGAAGACGACCGCGTCCTGCGCGGTGACGGGGAACGGGTCGGTGGCCGGGTCGTGCTCGACGAGGCCGACGAGGCGGCGCAGCTGGTCGGCGTCGAGGCCGGCCTCGCGCTCCTCGGGGGTCAGCTCAAGGGCGTGGGACTGCGGGGTCATCGGTCGTTCCTCCACTTTTGGCCTCGGCTCTGAGGCGTCCGCTTGAGGCGGCCGCGCCGCGAACGGGTGGGCGGTGCGGCTGGCGGAGAGCTTGCTCCTGTCCGGGTGGCTGGGCAACAGGTCGGGATTTCACTGTTCAATGTGTACAAGCTGATCAGGAAATCCCGCATTCGGCTGCGCAAAATGTGCTGCCGATCGGGGCCGGTTCACGGGGTTCGCGACACCGGCTCCTGGACGGTCCCGGGCGGTGCGAGGTGGCGCAGGAACCAGGCCCCGGCGAGCTCGGCGACCTGGTCCAACGTGCCCGGCTCCTCGAACAGATGGCCCGCACCCGGCACCACCGCCAGTTCGCTCACGCAGTGCAGCCGGGCCCGGGCCCGCCGGTTCAGGTCGATCACGGTGGTGTCCAGGCCGCCGACCACGAGCAGCGTCGGGGCGCTCACCCGGCCCAGGACGTCGGGACCGGCGAGGTCGGGGCGCCCGCCGCGGGAGACCACCGCGCCGACGGCGGGCCCGAGCGAGGTGGCGGTGTGCAGGGCGGCGGCGGTGTGCAGCGCGGCCGCGGCGCCGGTGCTGGCGCCGAAGAGGCCGAGCGGCAGGCCGCGGGTCTCCTCCAGCCGGCCCAGCTCCTCGGCGACGGCGGTCAGCCGGTCACCGAGCAGACCGACGTCGAACACCTTGCGGCGGTCCGGCTCCTCGGCCTCGGTGAGCAGGTCGAACAGCAGCGTGGCAAGCCCGGAGCGGTTCAGGTACCGGGCGACGTGACGGTTGCGCGGGCTGCGCCGGCCGCTGCCGCTGCCGTGCGCGAAGAGCACGATGCCGCTCGGTGCGGCGGGGACGGCCAGCCGGCCGGCGAGGCGCACACCGGCGGCGCGCAGGACCAGCTCGCGGTCCACGCCCACCGGCCCTGGCGCGCGCCCGCCCGCGGCCTCGGCGAGCAGCCGCAGGACCTCCTCGTCGCCGGTCTGCGCGAAGTCCCCGTAGAACTCGCCGATCGAGAAGAACGGCGACGGCGTACCGACGCAGACCAGCTCGTCGGCGACCTCGGACAG
Source organism: Kitasatospora sp. NPDC058243 (assembly GCF_042882025.1). Lineage (NCBI taxonomy): Bacteria > Bacillati > Actinomycetota > Actinomycetes > Kitasatosporales > Streptomycetaceae > Kitasatospora > Kitasatospora sp. NPDC058243. Next base: position 84,108 of record NZ_JBHVWW010000005.1, on the reverse strand, counting down.
GCGCTCCGTCCAGTCCGCCGGGGCCACCGGGACGGCGAGCACCACCCGGGCCGCGCCCCGGGCCCGGACGATCCGGCAGGCGGCCCGGGCGGTGGAGCCGGTGGCGACGCCGTCGTCCACCACGATCACCGTGCGGCCGCGCAGGTCGGCGGGCGGGCGGCCGCCCCGGTAGCGGCGGGCCCGGCGCTCCAACTCGGTGCGCTCGCGCCGCTCCACGGCGGCCAGCTGGTCGTCGCCGACCCCGGCCAGCCGGATGACCTGCTCGTTCAGCACCCGGACGCCGTCCTCGCCGATCGCCCCCATGCCCAGCTCGGGCTGGTAGGGCACGCCGAGCTTGCGGATCACGCAGATGTCCAGCGGAGCGCCGAGCGCGGCCGCCACCTCGGCGGCCACCGGAACCCCGCCCCTGGGCAGGGCCACCACCACGGTGTCGGCGCCGCACAGGTGGCCCACGCGGGCGGCCAGCCGCCGGCCCGCGTCGGTCCGGTCGGTGAAGTGGGTCCCGGTGCCGTGCATGACGCGCCCTCCGTGTTCCACGGTACGTCCGGGCGGCGTCGGGCGGGGCACCGAGGGCGCGGGCCGGGGGTCGGGGGGGCGGGCAATGGGGGGCGCGGGCGGGGGGGGGGGGGGGGGGGGCGGGGGGGCTCCCCCGTCCCCCCCCCCCCCACCCCCGGGCTCGTTCCTCGTTCTGCGCGGCGGCTACGGCCGCATCTCGTACGCGCCCGACAGCTCCTCGACCCGGGCCCACACGGCGGCGGCCCGCTCCGCGTTGGCGACCGGCCGGCGCACGTTCGCCAACGCCCAGGCGGCCTGCTCCGGGGTCGTCGAGGCCTTGCCGTGCAGCTCGGTCGCGTGCGCGGAGAAGTCGCGGACCAGCGCGTCGAAGATCTGGTCCAGGACGTCCTCGTCCAGGCCGGTCAGCTCCGCCTGCTCCAGCACCAGCTGGCCGTAGACGATCAGCGCGAACAGCTGGCCGATCTCCAGCAGGAAGTCCAGGTCCGCCTGCTGCTCCTTGCTCGGCGCGTAGCTGAGGAGCAACTCGCAGAAGCCGTCGGCCTGTTCGCGGAAGCGGGCGACGTTCGGCAGCTGGGTGTGGCGGTCGTACGCGGTGCGCCAGTCGTGGAAACGGATCGCGCCGAGGCCGCGGGCCGCACCCTGGCGGAAAAGGAAGGCGTCATCGGTGGCGTCCAGCCGGGTCGGCACCGGGGCGTAGTCGCTCGGGGCGAACAGGTAGTTGCCCATGAACTTGAGGATCAGCGCCAGGTTGACGTGGACGGTGCCCTCCAGCTTCGGCAGGCCGCGGATGTCCTTCGCCGCCTTGTCGAAGTAGGTGTCCGCCTCGAAGCCCTTGGCCGCGATGACGTCCCACATCAGGTCGATGACCTTCTCGCCCTCGGTGGTGACCTTCATCTTGGTCATCGGGTTGAACAGCAGGTAGCGGCGGTCCTCGGGGGAGGCGGTGCGGAAGTAGTCCACGGCCCGCGCGCTGAACATCTTCATCGCCACCAGGCGGGCGTACGCGTCGGTCAACTCCCGCCGCACGTGGGGGAAGTCGGTGACCTTCCGGCCGTACAGCACCCGGTTGTGGGCGTGCGTGACGGCCTCGTACATCGCGTGCTCGCAGATGCCGACCGAGGCCGTGCAGAGGTTGAACTTGCCGACGTTGACGGTGTTCAGCGCGGCGTCGAAGGCGGCCTGCCCGGTGTGCAGCACGTCCTCGGCGCGCACCGGATAGCCCTCCAGCCGGAACTCGCTGACGTACATCTGGGCATTCACGACGTTCTTGACCAGGTGGTACGCGTCGTGGCGGCTGTCGGCGGCGAAGAAGACGTAGCCCTCGGGGCCCTCGACATCGGAGCGGCGGCCGAACACCGAGACCAGGCCGGCCACGTTGCCGTTGCCGATGTAGTACTTGGAGCCGGTCGCGGTGAAACCGCCCTCGCCGTCCGGGGTGAGGATCATGTCGGTGGAGTAGATGTCGGCGCCGTGGGTGCGCTCGGAGAGCCCGAACGCCATGACATGACCCTCCGTCAGGAGCTTGGCGGCGCGGGCCCGGACGGCCTCGTTCTTGCTCTGCCAGACCGGCCCGAGGCCGAGGATGGTGACCTGCCAGGTGTACCAGTAGCCGAGGCCGTAGAAGCCCAGGATCTCGTTCAGCTCGGCGATCCGGGAGGTGTCCCAGCGCTTGCCCGGGTCGGCCGCGGACGGGGTCAGGAACTCCGCGAACAGGCCCTCCTCGGCGGCGAATTCGAGGAAGTCGGCGTACCAGGTGCGGTCGACGTAGGTGTCGATCAGCGCCTTCTTGCCGCGGGACTCGAACCAGTCCACGGTCGCGCGCAGCAGCCGGCGGGTCGGCTCGTCGAACTGCGCGGGGTCGTACGTACGCGGGTTGAAGAGCATCACGGGCTCCCGGGGGTCGAGGGTGAGGAGGCGGCGGGTGGGGCTGGTGGGTGGTGGCTGGCGGGTGACAGCGAACAGCGAACAGCGAACAGATGACAACTGACAGATTTCAGATTTCAGCGTTCAGATTCTGTTATCTGTCACCCGTCATCTGTGACCCGTCACCCGTCACCCGCGGCGAGGCGGTGCAGGGTGGCGAGCACGTCGTCGAGCCAGGCGAGGGTCATCCGCTCGTACTCGATGCCGCCGCGCAGCACCACGTGCTGGAGCTCCTGCCGGGTGTCGAGCGCGGTGAGGTCGGGGAAGTCGCGCTGCTCGCCGTGCAGGTAGCGGGCGAGCAGGGCGGCGTGGCCCTCGCGGTGCCGTTCGACCTCGGAGATCAGCGCGGCCGGGTCGTCGAAGGCGGCGGCGCGGATCTTGACCGCGAGCTCGTGTCGGACGGACTCCGGCTCGACCGGTTCGCGCAGCCAGTCGGCGAGCACGGCCCGTCCGGCGTCGGCCGCCGAGTAGACCTTCTTGTCCGGCCGGCCGTCCTGGGCGACCTCCTCGGCGGCGACCCAGCCGTCGGCCTCCATCCGCCGCAGCACCTTGTAGATCTGCTGGTGGGTGGCGGTCCAGAAGCGCCCGATGGAGCGGTCGAAGCGCCGGGCCAGTTCGTAGCCCGAGCCCGGCTGCTCCAGCAGTGAGACGAGGATCGCGTGCTCCAGTGCCATGTCCCGCATCCTGCTATGCAACGAATTGCATAGGCAATGGGGGTCCGGAGTGGTGAGACGCAGGTCACCGGCGTGATCGGATGGTTATCGATCATTTGCGACCAAAAGGCGCAAATCATCGGATAAGCGCCAGAATGGGTACGGGGCAAGAGCCCTCCATGTTCCGAACCATAGGAGGTGGTATCGGTGTCTACCCAGATTCCGATGGGCATGGAGCATCACCCGGACATCGTCGAACTCCGGGAGCACTACGAGCGGATCACCTCGACCCCGCGCGCCCAGGCCACGGAGGCCCTGGCCGTGCTGGCCGGCCTGTTCCTGGCGGCATCGCCATGGATCGTCGGCTTCACCGCCTTCAACACGCTGACCGTGACCTGCCTGATCGTCGGCCTGGCCTACTGCGTGCTGATGGCGGGATACGGGTCGGCCTACGAGCGCACCCACGCGAGGGCCTGGGCGGCCACCGTGCTCGGCGCGTGGACGATCGTCTCTCCCTGGCTCGTCTCCGGATCGGCCGCGCAGGGCAGGAACATCGTCACCTGCGTCATCGTCGGTGCCGTGATGTTCCTGCTCGGTCTCGCGGCGATCTCGATGGCCACGATCACGGCGAACGGAGCTGCGATGCGGCTCGGCCGGGCCGGCCGCGCCAAGGGCTGACGTCACTGACAGTCCGCGTCCCGGGGCGTGGAGGGCCGAACCGTCCTCCGCGCCCCGGCGCACGTCGTCAGGGAGCCGCGGCCGTCACGGGTGGGTCGTTGGCCGTCATGGGCGGGTGGGTGGCCGTCACGGGCGGGTCATCCGCAGGACGTCCAGGGCCTCGTCGAGCTGTTCCCGGGTGAGCTTGCCCTGTTCCACGTAGCCGTGCTCCAGCACGACCTGTCGGATCGTCTTCCGTTCGGCCAGCGCCTGCTTGGCGACCTTCGCCGCCTCCTCGTACCCGAGGTAGCGGTTCAGCGGGGTGACCACCGAGGGGGAGGACTCCGCGTACTCCCGGGCCCGTTCGACGTTGGCGGTGATGCCGTCCACCGTCCGGTCCGCGAGCAGCCGGGCGCTGTTGGCGAGCAGCCTCACCGACTCCAGCACGTTGCGGGCGAGCACCGGGAGCATCACGTTCAGCTCGAAGTTGCCGCTCGCGCCGGCCAGGGTGACCGTCGCGTCGTTGCCGACCACCTGGGCGGCGACCATCAGCACCACCTCGGGGAGCACCGGGTTCACCTTGCCCGGCATGATCGACGAACCGGGTTGCAGGTCCGGCAGGTTGATCTCGCCGAGGCCGGTGCGCGGGCCCGAGCCCATCCACCGCAGGTCGTTCGCGATCTTCGTGAAGCCGACGGCCACCGTGCGCAGTTGCCCGCTCAGCTCGACCAGGGCGTCGCGGGCGCCCTGCGCCTCGAAGTGGTCCCGGGCCTCGGTCAGCGGCAGGCCGGTGGTGCGGGCGACCTCCTCGATCACCGCCGCCGGGAAGCCCGGCGGGGTGTTGATCCCGGTGCCCACCGCCGTGCCGCCGAGGGGCAGTTCGGCGACCCGGGGGAGCGTCGCCAGCAGCCGCTCCCGCCCGTGCCGCACCTGAGCGGCGTAGCCGCCGAACTCCTGGCCGAGGGTGACCGGCGTGGCGTCCATCAGGTGCGTCCGGCCCGACTTGACCACCTGCGCGAACTCGGCGGCCTTGCGTTCCAGCGCCTCCGCCAGGTGCTCCAGCGCCGGGATCAGGTCGTGCGTGACGGCGGCGGTGGCGGCGATGTGGATCGAGGACGGGAAGACGTCGTTGGACGACTGGCTGGCATTCACGTGGTCGTTCGGGTGGACCGGGCGGCCCAGCCGCTCGGCGGCCAGGGTGGCGATCACCTCGTTGGCGTTCATGTTGGACGAGGTGCCCGAACCGGTCTGGAACACGTCCACCGGGAACTCGTCGTCCCACCGCCCTTCGGCGACCTCCTCGGCCGCCGCCGCGATCGCCGCCGCCGTGTCCTCGTCCAGGACGCCGAGACGGGCGTTCACCCGGGCCGCGGCGGCCTTGATCCCGGCCAGCGCGGCGATGTGCGCGCGCTCCAGCCGCTGTCCGGACACCGGGAAGTTCTCCACCGCCCGCTGCGTCTGCGCCTGCCACTTCGCGGCGGCCGGCACCCGGACCTCGCCCATCGAGTCGTGCTCGACGCGGTACTCCCGCTGGTTCTCCTGCTCGTCACCCATCACGCGCTGCACCTCCTGAACGGGCCGGTGGTCCGGCCCCGAGCGGTCTCCGATCACCACAGCCGCGCGCGGGCCCCGGGTATTTCCGCCCGGCCGCATCCGGTGTTGCAGCCCGGCCACGCTCGCCGTTCCGGCCCGGCCGCATCCACGGTTACGGCCGGGCCGCGCCCGTCGTTACCGCCGGGTCCGCCCGGCCGCATCCGGTCGTTACCGTCGCGTCCGGTCGTTACCGCCGGGACAGCTCGGCCGCGTCCGGTCGTTACCGCCGGGGCAGCTCGGCGCGGACCAGTTCGCCCGGCGCGGTGCCGGCCTGGGCGACCAGGGCGCCGCCCGGCGCCCAGAAGCCGGAGCCGCCCGAGGTCTGCGGCTGCTCGCCGCTCGCCCCGGCGGAAGTGGCCAGCACGGCCCACACCCCGTGGGTGGCGGCGCGGTCGCGGAGGTGCCCGTCCCGGCGGGCGGCCTGTGCGGGCCCCGCGCCGTACAGGGTGGAGGCGACGTAGGCGTCGATGCCGAGCGCGGCGGTCTCCTCGGCGTGCGCGGGATCGGCGGCGTCGGCGCAGATCGCGAGGCCGAACCGCAGGCCGTCCAGTTCCAGGACGGCGGGCCCGTGGCCGGGGGTGAACCGGTCGTGCTCGGCGCCGTGCAGCCGCGTCTTCCGACACACGACGACGGCGCCTTCGCCGGTGACGGCCAGGGTGGCGATGGACTCGCCCCCGTCGGGCTCGGTGACCGGCGCGCCGACCAGGGCGGTCGTGCCGGTCGCGGCGCAGGCGGCGACCAGCGGGGCGAGGCGCGGATCGGCCGGGCCGAGCGCGGGTGCGGCCAGGTCGTAACCGGTCAGGGACAGCTCGGGGAACACCACCAGGCGCGCGGCGGCCTCCCGTACGGCCTGCGCGTGCCGTTCGACGTTCACGGCCACGGTGTCCGGGCGGCCGGCGTCGGCGCAGGCGGGCTGGGCGACGGCCACGGTGACGGTGGCAGTGGGGGCGGCGGTGGCGGTGGTGGCGGCGATCAGGGGTGCGGGCATGGCGGTGTCTCCGGGCACGAGGTGGAAAAGATCAACGTATGCGCAGGTCCGGGCGGTGGACAAGGGTTTCGCGTGGCAGCCGGGACGGAGCCGCCCGGGGCGGACGCACGCACCGCTCCGCGCTACGCCCGGAGCGGCCGCGGCCCGGAACATGATCACCCGAATGGATGAATAGCTGCGTGGAGTGCTTCAAACTGCCGTACGCCACTTCGTACGCTCCTGCCCAGGCCGGATTCACACCGGCCCCACCCGGATCGCCGCTGCTCGGCATCACTGCTGCTGCTCGGCATCATCGCTGCGCGGCATCACCGTCGCTCGGCGCGGGTGACCGGCTAGTGGGGGCGGACTCATGACGACGACAGGGCGGGGCATGACCGGGGGCACGGAAGACCGCGGGGGGACGGACCCGGGGACGGAGTCGAGGACGGCCCCGGACGCGGACGCGGGGAACGGGCGCGAGAAGGGCCGTGGAAACGCCAGGGGCGGCGGCCTCACCAGGCGGCAGATGCTCGGCGCCTCGGCCGCCCTGGGCGGCGCGGCCTGGCTGCTGCGCGGCACCATCGGCCCGGACAGCGCCGAGGCGGCCACCCCGGTGCCGCCCGGCCTGCCCGCCGGCACCGAGTTGTACCAGCGGGTCTTCCAGAACTGGTCCGGCGAGATCCGCACCGACCAGCTGTGGACCTGCGCGCCCCGCACGCCCGAGGAGGTGCCGGCGCTCGCCGACTGGGCGCACGCCAACGGCTGGCGCCTGCGCGCCACCGGCTACCGGCACACCTGGGCGCCGCTCACCGTCGCCAACGGGACCCCGGACAGCGCCCGCGTCCTGCTCGTGGACACCAGCCGCCACCTCACCGCGATGACCGCCGACTCGCCGACCACCGTCCGGGTCCAGACCGGCGCCACCATGGAGGACCTGCTCGCCCACCTGGCCGGCCGGGGCCTCGGCCTGACCGCGTGCCCGGCACCCGGCGAACTCACCGTCGGCGGGGTGCTCGCCATCGGCGGCCACGGCACCGCCGTACCCGCCGCCCACGAACTCCGGCCGGAGGGGCACGGCTACGGCTCGGTCAGCAACCAGGTCGTCCGGCTCACCGCCGTCGTCCTCGACCCGGCCACCGGCCGCTACACGCTGCGCACCTTCGAGCGCGCGGAGGCCGACAGCGCCGCCTTCCTGGTGCACCTGGGCCGCGCCTTCCTCACCGAGGTCGTGCTGCGGGCCGGCGCGGACCGGCCGCTGCGCTGCGTCAGCCGTCTCGACATCCCGGCCAGTGAACTGTTCGCCCGCCCCGGTACCGGAGGCGGCGGTGGGATCCTGGGTGGCCTGCTCGGCGGTGGCGGCCCGCGCACCCTCGCCGACTTCGTCGAGCGCGACGGCCGGGTCGAGACGATCTGGTTCGCCTACACCGAGTACCCCTGGCTGAAGACCTGGAGCGTCGCCCCGGCCAAGCCGCTGGGCTCCCTGCCCGTCGACCAGCCCTACAACTACCCCTTCTCGGACAGCATTCCGGAACCGGTCGCCCGGCTCGCCGGCCAGATCCTCGCCGGCGCCTGGGGATCGGCCCCGCTGTTCGGCCAACTCCAGTACCTGATCGCCAAGGTGGCGCTCACCGGCGACCTCACGGACGTCCTCCTCTCCGGCGGACTGCTGCGCGACCTGCTCAGCGGCGACCTGATCACCCACCTGCTCGCCGGTGGCCTGCGCTCCGACCTCTGGGGCCCGTCGCGCAGCCTGCTGCAGTACGTCCGGCCCACCACCCTGCGGGTCACCGCCAATGGTTACGCGGTCCTCGCCAAGCGTGCCGACCTCCAGTGGGTGGTCAGCGAATTCGCCGCCTACTACCGGAAGTTGCTGGCCGACTACCAGGCCCGGGGGGAGTTCCCGGTGAACGGCGCGGTGGAGATCCGGGTCACCGGCGTGGACGACCCGACCTCCTCCGGCGTCCCCGGCGCGCGGCCGCCGCTGCTGTCCGCGCTGCGCCCTCGGGCGGACCGCCCGGAGTGGGACACCGCGATCTGGCTCGACGTCCTGGCCTTCCCCGGCACCCCGGGGCTGGAACGCTTCGCCCGCGACCTGGAGCAGTGGCTGCTGCGCACCTTCGACGGCACCCGGGCGGGCTTGCGGGTCGAGTGGTCCAAGGGCTGGGCGTACACCGCCGACGCGGCCTGGTCCGACCCGGACCTGCTCGGTCGGGTCATCCCCGCGAGCCTGCGTGATGGTGGCGGGCCGGGCTGGGACGAGGCGGTCGCCGTCCTGGACCGGCACGACCCGCACCGGGTGTTCGGAAACCCCTTCCTGGACGGGCTGTTGAAGTAGTGGAGCACATCTGACGGATCGTCAGATGTGCTCCATGACGATCACCGCGAGGGTGTCCGGCGCCAGGGCGCGGAAGACGTGCGGGGCATCGCCCGGGTAGCTCACGTAGTCGCCCGGGCCCAGCTCGACCGGGGCCTCCGTCGGCCCGGCCAGCGCCCGGCCCGAGCCGACCAGCACGTGCTCGACGGTGCCGGGCATGTGCGGGTCGGAGGCCCGGGTCTCGCCCGGCTGCGCCTCGATCCGGTAGATGTCGCGCCGGGCGTTCGGCGGGCAGGAGGACAGCACGGTCGCCGCGTAGTCGGCGCGCTCGGAGTGGGTCACCGGGCCCTCGCCGGCCCGGATCACCTTGACCGCCGGGCGCGGAGGGTCGACCAGGCGGCTGAACGGCACGTTCAGCGCGACGGCGAGGGCCCAGAGCGTCTCCACGCTCGGGTTGCCCGCGCCCGACTCCAGCTGGGAGAGCGTCGACTTGGCGATGCCCGCGCGCCGGGCCAGCTCCGCCATCGACAGCCCGCCGCGTTCGCGCTCGCGCCGGATGGAGACGGAGATCAGGCCGATCAGATCCGCGCCGGAACCCGCGCTCGGGGTGGTCCGGTCACTCATGCTTGCCACTCACGCTCTCTCCTGGTTCCTTCTCCGGCCCCCGTGCGGCTGGTGCCGTTCATGCTGCCACTCGTGAGGGCGGCTGTCCGCACCTGCCCGTCGTTCGCCCTGTCGGTCCAATCGTTCGCCTTGACGAACGGCGGGCGATGGGTTCACGCTGGTGGACATGCGTTCGCTACTCCGAACACTGGAGCATGCCACCCTTCGGGACATCGCTCTCGTCTGCCTCGCCGACGCACTCGTCGGCGCCTCCTTCGGCGCGATCAGCGCCTCCGGCGGCCTGCCCCTGTGGGTGCCGGTCGCGCTCTCCGTCCTGGTCTTCGCGGGCGGCTCCCAGTTCGCGGCGGTCGGTGTGGTGCTGTCCGGTGGCGGTGCGCTCGCCGCCGTCGCCACCGGACTGGTGCTCAACGCCCGGCTGCTGCCCTTCGGCTTCGCCGTGGCCGACGTGCTCGACGGCCCGTGGTGGCGGCGGCTGTTCGGCGCGCAGCTGATCACCGACGAGACCGCCGCGTTCGTCCTGCGGCAGGACGACGGGCGGCGGCGACGGGCCGCGTTCTGGCTCTGCGGGCTGGCGCTGTTCGTGGTGTGGAACGTCTCGGTGGTGCTCGGAGCCCTGGCCGGAGGGCTGATCGGGGACACGGACGCGCTGGGCCTCGACGCGGCCTTCCCCGCCGTGCTGCTCGCGCTCGTGCTGCCCTCGCTCGCGGACCGCCGGGTCCGTACCGCCGCCGTGGCCGGCGCCGTCGTGGCGGTCGCGGCCACGCCGTTCGTCCCGGCGGGGCTGCCCGTCCTGCTCGCCCTCGTCGGGCTGTTGTTCGCCGGGCGGCCCGGAACGCGCGAGGGGCGTGACGGTCGCGAGGGTCGCGAGGTGCGGGAGGGGCGTGAGGTGCGGGAGCCGCAGAACTCGCTGCAGTTGCGGGAGCCGCAGGCGTCGCGGAATGGGGCGTCGGTCGAGGAACCGGGCGTCCCGGTGATCGAGCGGGAGGAAGCCCGATGATGCCGTTGTACGCCGTGCTGCTGCTGGCCGTCGGGACGTACGCCTTCCGCCTCGCCGGGCCGCTCCTCGGCCACCGGCTCGCCCTCTCGGAGCGTGTGCGGCACCTGCTCGCCGTCGCCGCGGCCGTCCTGCTGGTCGCCCTGGTCGCCACCGGCGCCCTCACCCAGGGCCAGGGCTTCGCCGGTTGGGCCCGTCCGGCCGGCGTCCTGGTCGCCGGTGTGCTCGCGCTGCGGCGGGCGCCGTTTCCGGCGGTGGTGGTCGCGGGCGCGGCGACGACGGCGCTGCTGCGGCTGTGCGGGGTGGGGTGAGCGGGGTGGGGTGAGCGGCGCGCCCGTCAGCCGCCCAGCGCCTTGAAGAAGATCGTCGTCGGGTGCGCGACCCCCGAGGGGTCGGTCGCGTAGTCCGGCACCGAACCGACCCGGGTCCACCCGGCCGCCTCGTACAGCCGTTCGGCCGGGCTGCCCGTTTCGGTGTCCAGCACCAGCAGCCGCAGCCCCAGCTCGGCCGCCCGCTCCTCCAGCACCGCCAGCAGTCGCCCGGCCAGCCGCTGCCCCCGGTCCGCCGGATGCACCATCAGCTTGGCGACCTCACCCCGGTGCCGCCCGTTCGCGGGCGCCGCCGGGCGCAGCTGGATCGTCCCGGCGAGCCGCCCGTCGGCCTGCGCCCGGACCGTCCACAGCAGCAGCCGCTCCGCCGCGACCTCCGGGGCGAGCGCCCGCCACCACGCGACGGCCTCGGCCCGCCCCAGCGGCGCGAGGAAGCCGAGCGACCCGCCACCGTGGACGGTGTCCACCAGCAGCCCGGCCAGTTCCTCCGCCGCGCCGTCCAGCTCCTCCGCCGTCACCTGACCGACCGCGTACGCCTCGCCCGCCATGTCGTCTTCCTCACTCGCTCGCGCCCGCCCGCCGCCCGGGTGGTTGCGCCATACTCGCCGGTACTGCGCCGAGACCGGGATCCCGTCGATATCCCGCCGACACTACAAGGAGCTTCGATGACGAAGCCGACCCGGATCGACCCGTCCGACCTGCTCGCCGTCGGCGACCTGCTCTCCGACGAGGAGCGGCTGATCCGCGACACCGTCCGGAGGTTCACCGAGGAGCGGATCCGCCCGCACATCGGCGACTGGTTCGAGCGCGGCGTCTTCCCGGCCCGCGAGCTCGCCCCCGAACTCGGCGCCCTCGGCGTGCTCGGCATGCACCTCGACGGCTACGGCTGCGCGGGCGCCGGCGCGGTGGCGTACGGGGTCGCCTGCATGGAGCTGGAGGCGGCCGACTCCGGGCTGCGCAGCTTCGTCTCGGTGCAGGGCTCGCTCGCGATGCGTTCGATCCACGCCTTCGGTTCCGAGGAGCAGAAGCGGCGCTGGCTGCCCGGCATGGCCGCGGGTGAGCTGATCGGCTGCTTCGCCCTCACCGAGCCGGACTTCGGCTCCGACCCGGCGAACATGCGGACCCGCGCGGTGCGCAAGGGCGGCGACTGGGTGCTCTCCGGCAGCAAGATGTGGATCACCAACGGCAGCATCGCCGACGTCGCCGTCGTCTGGGCGCAGACCGAGGAGGGCGTGCGCGGCTTCCTGGTCGAGCGCGGAGCGCGCGGCCTGACCGCCACCGACGTGCACGGCAAGCTCTCCCTGCGCGCCTCCGTCACGAGCGAACTCGCCTTCGACGAGGTGGTGCTGCCCGCCGACGCCGTCCTGCCGGGCGTCACCGGCCTGCGCGGACCGCTCTCCTCCCTCAACGAGGCCCGCTACGGCATCCTCTGGGGCACCGTCGGCGCCGCCCGCGACTGCTACACCGCCGCCCTCGACTACGCGAAGAGCCGGATCCAGTTCGACCGCCCGATCGCCGGATTCCAGCTCACCCAGCACAAGCTCGTCGAGATGATGCTGGAGGTGGAGAAGGCCTACCTGGTCGCCCTGCGGATCGGCCGGCTCAAGGAGGAGGGCGCGGCCCGCCCGCCGCACATCAGCTTCGGCAAGCTCAACAACGTCCGCACGGCGCTGGAGATCGCCCGCAGCGCCCGGACCGTCCTCGGGGCCAACGGCATCACCACCGAGTACCCGGTGCTGCGGCACGCCAACAACCTGGAGGCGGTGCTCACCTACGAGGGCACCAGCGAGATCCACACCCTGATCCTGGGCGAGGCCATCACGGGCGAGTCCGCCTACCACTGACGGGCCGTCCACCTCGGGAATTCCGGTGGCCGGGACCGTCGCGGCCCGGCTACCGTGCCCACCGTGAACAGCAAGCCCACCACGCCCGGCACCGCCCCGACCACCACCCTCTGGCGCCCCACCGGCCCCGAGGAGCTGGCCCTGGTCGAGGCGTCCGGCCGGCGCGCCTGGCCGCCCCGGCTGCCCGAGCAGCCGATCTTCTACCCCGTCCTCAACGAGGACTACGCGATCCGCATCGCCCGCGACTGGAACGTCCCCGCCTCCGGCGTCGGCTACGTCACCCGCTTCGAGGTCGACACCGCCTTCCTCGCCCGCTATCCGGTGCGGCAGGCGGGCGGCCGTACGATCCTCGAACTCTGGATCCCGGCTGAGGAGTTGCCGGAGCTCAACCGGAACATCGTCGGCCGCATCGAGGTCGTCCACGAGTTCCGTCCCCAGCCGTGACGCGCCCCGCCGCGCCGGGCCCCGCCGTGAGGCGCGCCGCCGCGCCGGGCCCGGGTGAGGTCCGCCCCGCCGCGCCGGGCCCGGTTGGTGCGCGCCCGGGTGAGGAAGGCCCGGGTGGGGCGCCCGCAACCGTGCCCCACCCGGCAGTGACGGCGCGCGAGGTGCGCACGGACCACGTGCTGCTCAGCTCCGCCCAGCGGACCAGCACCACCGCGCTGCTCACCCAGGCCGCCGCCCGGCGCGGCCTCGACACCGCCGTCCTGGACGGCCCGGCCACGGTCGAGCGCCTCGCGGGGCGGCCCGTCCACTGGTACGGCGGCCCGCTCTCCGCGGCCCGGATCGCCGGACCGCTCGGCCTCGCCCTGCTCGAACCCGACGACGACTGGCTCACCCGCCTGCCCGAGGAGTTCACCCGGCGCCGGATCGAGCTCACCACCCTCGCCGAGGCGTGGACGCTGCGCCGCCCGGCATTCGTCAAGCCACCCGCCGACAAGTCGCTCCCGCCCGCGGTCTACCCGGACGGCACCCGCCTGCCGCGCACCGGCGACCGGATCGGCCCCGACACGCCCGTCCTGGTCAGCGAGCCGGTGACCTTCGCCGCCGAGTACCGGCTGTTCGTCCGCGACGGCGAGGTGCTCACCGGCAGCCGCTACGCCCGCTTCGGCCGGCTCGACCCGGCACCGCTGACCGCCGAGGCCGGCGCCTTCGCCCGGCGCCTGCTCGCGGCAGTCGGCGACACCCTGCCCAGCGCCGTCGCCCTGGACGTCGGCCCGATCGCGGACCCGTACGACCCGGCCGAGCACTGGGCCGTCGTCGAGGCGAACCTGCCGTGGTTCGCGCACTGCTACGCAGCCGACCCGGACCGCGTCCTGGACGTCGTGCTGCGCGCCGCCGGACCGGTCTCCCAACTCGCCCAGGCCGACCGCCGATTCGTCCGTACGGCCGCCTGACACCCGGCGGACACCCCGCGTTCGGCGGGTGGACGCCGGGCGGTACGGCGGGAGGTGGAGCATGGCGCGGTCGGCGGCGCCCTCGGCGGGCGCGGCCGGATGTGTACGACCGAAAGGAACCCCGCCATGTCCGCTGCCCAGTGGCCCCGCCCCCGGGTGCTCGTCGTCGGGATCGACGGCGTCCGCCACGACTACCTGGAGCACGTGCCGATGCCGCGCCTCCAGGAACTCGCCGAGGCCGGGTTCCTGGTGCCGGTGACCGTCGCGGACACCACGCCCACCATGTCCGGGCCGTGCTGGGCCACCATCGTCACCGGCGTCGAGCCCGCCAAGCACGGTGTCTGGGGCAACCACCTCGGCGGCAACCGGCTCGACGTGTTCCCCGACTTCGCCACCCGGCTCGCCCGCGGCGACCGCCGCCGCACCTTCGTCGCGGCCGGCTGGGACCCGCTGATGATCAACGAGTCCGGCGGCCCGCTGTTCCGCGCCCCCGGCCGGCTCTCGTACATCGCCCCGGCCGAGGACACCCCCGAAGCCTGGGAGGCCGTCGACGAGGAGGTCACCCGCGAGGCCGTCCACGTCCTGGGCACCGCCGACCCGGAAGCCTCCTTCGTCTACCTCGGCGCCGTCGACGAGACCGCCCACTTCCTCGGCTGCGGCGACGAGTACCGGGCGGCCATGCGCACCGCCGACGAACGCCTCGGCCGACTGCTCGACGCCGTCCGCGGCCGTGCCGACCACGCCGACGAGCAGTGGACCGTCATCGTCGTCACCGACCACGGCCACGTCGACGCCGGCGGCCACGGCGGCCGCACCGTCGAGGAGCGCACGGCCTGGGTCGCCTGCGCCGGGCACGGCATCCCGGCCGGCCCGCCCACCGGGGAGATCCGCCACCCGGACGTCGCCGCCCAGGTGTACGCCTCGCTGCTGCGCCCCATCGACCCGCACTGGACCCTCGACGGCCGGCCCTTCCCGGTCGCCCGGCCGGTGCCGGAGGCGGTGTCGGTACCGATCTGACCGGTGCTCTGATCGGCGGTCCGGCCGGTGCTCCGACCAGTGCTCCGACCAGCGTTCCGACCAGTGATCCGACCAGCGGCCGGCACCGTTGCCGGCACCGGGCCCGACGACGCCTCAGGGGCGCGCTGATGCATCCGGGTGCAGCAGGCCGGGCTGCGCCGGAGACCGGCCTGAGTGACGCTCGATCGAGGCCCGGGCGGCACTTGAAGACGGTGTGCCAGCCTGGGCGCCCCACCGTGTAACCCCGAGACCGGGTCGCTGGACATACCTCTGAAGGTGGAGACGGTACCCCGTGGGATGGAGACAAGATCGCGACCTCGTGGTGACGCTCCGGAGGCGCGGCACGGGCCACGATGGATACACCCGGACGGCAGACCTCGCCGACCGGACCGGAACCGGAGACGGAGAGGACAGGCGGGCATGAAGGGCATCGTGAGCAAGGTCGCACTGGGAGTCGCGGGCACCGGCATGGCCGTCGCCGTGGCCGCCGTGGCAATCGGCCCGAGGGTGTCCGATTGGTACGACGGACGCCACCAGGAGCAGGCCACCTACGACACCGGCAGCCAGGCCAAGGCCGAGCGCCGTTCGATGCCGACCTGGCTGCCCGACAACGCCTCCTCGGTGAAGTACCTGATGTCCACCACCGGCGACGACCGCCTGCTGCGCGCCACCCTTCCGGAAGGACGGCTGCCCGTCGGCTGCAGCACCGGCCTGCCCGGCAAGTCCGCGCACTCGGTGCCGCTGTCGCTCAAGGCCGGCTGGTTCCCCGAGGGCGTCGCGGCCAAGGCCAGTGGCACCTGCGGGCACTACAACGTGACGCTCACCGGCAACCAGCTCTACGCGTGGCAGGACGGCGCGGCGGTGCAGGCGGCCCTGCGCTCGGAGCGGCCCACCAAGCACTGAGCCGAGTGCCGTGTACTGAGCCGGGTGCCGTGCACCGAGCCGGGTGTCGTGCACCGCGCACGCCGTGAGGCTCCGAGTACGCCGCCAGGCTCCGATCGGCCCGCCGGGCACCGACAGGTGCGGGCGGGCCGTCGTCGTGCGCGAGTGCCGCCGGGGTGGCCGACGGTGGACCAGAGGGAGGACCCCCGCTGTCGGAAACGGCCTGGGCTGCGATAGGACGGGGCGTGGACAAACCCGTCCCGCCCCCGTCCCGTCCCCCGTTCCGTGAGGAGCCCCATGCCCGGCCCGACCGTCGGCCCTGCCGGCGACACGTCGACCGCTCCCTCCGCCGCCCCCACCACCGGCCAGTCCCGCCCCGGCCGGGCCACCATCGCCGTCCTGGGCGGCCTCGTGGCGCTCGGCCCGCTCACCACCGACCTCTACCTGCCAGGGCTGCCCGAGATCGCCGACGACCTGGTCGCCGAACCGGCCGCCGTCCAGCTCACCCTCACCTTCTCCATGTTCGGGGTCGCGGCCGGGCAGTTGCTCTTCGGACCGCTCAGCGACCGCTACGGCCGCCGCCCGCCGCTGCTCGCGGGGCTCGTCCTCTACACCCTGGCCAGCGTGGTGTGCGTGATCGCGCCGAGCCTGACGGTGCTGATCATCGCCCGCTTCATCCAGGGCGCGGCCGGATCCGCCGGGCTGGTCATCGGCCGGGCCGTCGCCCGGGACCGCTTCCAGGGCGTCGCGATGCTGCGGTTCCTGGCCTCCATCGCGCTGATATCCGGGCTGGCGCCGATCCTCGCCCCGATCGTCGGCGCGCAACTGATGCGGTTCACCTCGTGGCGCGGCACCTTCGGCGCGCTGACCGCGCTCGGGCTGCTCCTGACCCTGGCCGCCTTCGGGGCGCTGCGCGAGACGCTGCCGACGCAGGCCCGGGGCACCGGCGGGGTGGGCGCGGCGCTGCGCACGATGGGGCGGTTGCTGCGCAACCTGCCGTTCCTCGGGCTGGCACTGACCAGCGCCTTCGCCTTCGGCGCGCTGTTCGGCTACATCAGCGGGTCGTCCACGGTGCTTCAGCACGTGTACCAGGTCTCGCCGCAGACCTACAGCCTGCTCTTCGGGGCGAACTCGCTGGCCATCGTCGTCATGACGCAGTTGAACGGACGGGTACTGGCGCGCCGCTTCGCTCCGCGGGGGCTGATGCTGGCCGGGCTGGCGACGGCGGTGGTCGCCGGGGTGGCGCTGGTGTTGCTGACGGCGGTCTGGGACTTCGGGCTGGTCGGGTTCTGCCCGCCGTTGTTCGTGATGATGGGCAGCATGGGTGTGGTCCTGCCGAACACGGCCGCGCAGGCGCTCAGCCTGGTCGAGCCGCGGGCGGCCGGGACGGCGTCGGCGCTGCTCGGCACGGGCAACTTCCTGTGCGGGGCGGTGGTCGCGCCGCTGAGCAGTCTCGGCGGCCGGCCGTCGGCGGTGCTGCTGGCGGTGGTCGTCCTGGCGAGCGGAGTGCTGGCGATGGCGGCGTACGTGACGCTGTGCCGGCCCGGGCGGACGAAGGCGGCGGAGGCCGAGGTGGTGGCGGGGAGCTGACGGCGGACGGCCGCCAGCCGGCGACGAACAGCGAACAGCGAACAGCGAACAGCGAACAGCGAACAGCGAACAGCGAACAGCGAACAACAAACAGATAACAGCTGACAGATAATGAAATCTGTCAGCTGTTATCTGTTATCCGTTTCCTGTTGACCGTCAGCCGTCAGCCATCAGCCGTCAAGCGCAGCTCAGGCGATCGAGAAGTCGTCGCCGAAGACGTTGCCCTGGCCGTACCAGCCGTGCAGGTACACGGTGACGGTGCCGGAGGCGCCGGTGGTGAAGGGGACGGTCAGCTTGGTCCAGCCGGAGGCGTTGGTCCAGGAGCTGGCGGTGGCGTCACCGCTGACGCCGAGGTACGCGTAGTTGCCCTGCACCCAACCACTCAGCGTGTAGCTGGTGTTGGCCTTCAGCGTGACGGTCTGCGAGCACTCGCCGGTCTGGCCGGCGGTCGCCGCCGCCTGGAGCGCGTAGGACCCGGAGTGGACCGGGGTGGAGACCACGGCGCCGCCGCTCTGGCAGGTCCACGGGGCGAGGCTGCCGGTCTCCAGGCCGCCGTTGACCAGGCCGGTGGGCGGCGGGGTCGTCCCGGTGACGGTCAGTGCGTACGTGGCGGTGTGGGTGCCGGACGGCCCGGTGGCGGTCACGGTGAGCGGGTAGCTGCCCGCCGTGGCGGCCGAGGTGGTGGCGATGTTGAGGGTGGCGCCGGTGCCGGCGGTGACGCTGCCGGGGGTGACGGTGGCGGTGACGCCGGCCGGGGCGCCGCTGACCGACAGGTTGAGGTTCTGCGCCGAGCCCGCCGTCACCGCCGTGGCGATGGCCGCGGACGTGGACGAACCGGCGGCCACGGTACCGGAGTTCGGGTTCACCGCGACCGAGAAGTCGTTGCCGGGCTGGGTGCCCGTGACGTTCAGGGTGAAGACGCCGGTGTGACTGCCGGAGGCCGCGCTGCCGGTGACCGTCAGCTGGTAACTCCCGGGCGCCACCGCCGAGGTGGTGGCGATGTTGAGGGTGGCGCCGGTGCCGGCGGTGACGCTGCCGGGGGTGACGGTGGCGGTGACGCCGGCCGGGGCGCCGCTGAC
>NZ_JBHVWW010000005.1:63838-65632 GCF_042882025.1 Kitasatospora sp. NPDC058243 | reverse complement strand
CGACAGGTTGAGGTTCTGCGCCGAACCCGCCGTCACCGCCGTGGCGATGGCCGCGGACGTGGACGAACCGGCGGTGACCGTGGCGGAGTTGGGGTTGACGGCCACGGAGAAGTCGTTGGTCACCGTCGATCCACTGGTGAACGGCGCGAAGATGTGGGTGAAGTCCCAGGTGTTCTGGCTGATGCCGGAGCAGGAGTCGTCCCCCGCCTTGCCCGGGCAGCCGCCGTTGTCGCGCTGGAGCGCCCAGAAGGACAGCGTGTTGATGCCCTTCGACACCGCCCAGTTGTAGACGGTGGTGGCGTTGGCCACGGTGAAGGTCTCGGCCGCGCCGTAGTCGTCGATGCCGGGCATCTCGGTGATCCCGATCGAACCCCACAGCTGGGCGGGGGTCTTGGTCGGGTAGAGCTTGGCGAGCTGGTTGTAGAGGCCCTGCGCGGAGGTCTGGGTGTCGGCCGCCATGTCGTGGGTGGCGCCGTCGTAGTAGTCGAAGGTCATCATGTTGACGACGTCGATCCGGGCGTTGTTGCTGACCGCGTTCTTCAGCACGGCGAGGCCGCTGGAGGCCAGCCCGGTGGTGGTGGTCGGCAGCGTGTAGGAGAACTGGACGTTGCGCCCGTTGGCGGCGGCCCAGTCCTGCACGATCTTGATCGCCTTGTTGCGGCGGTCGATTCCGGCCGTGTTGGTCAGCGAGTTGTCCTCGATGTCGAGGTCGATCCGGCTGACGTCGTAGGTGGTGACGAGGTTCTCGAAGGCTGCCGCGATCTGGTTGACGTCGGTGCAGCTGTCGGCCAGTTCGGTGCCGGTGTTGTCGGCGGTGTAGCCGCCGAAGGAGGGGATCACGTCCCCGCCGTTGGCCCGGATGGTGGCGATGTCGGCGCCGAAGGTCGAGGAGGAGACCGGCTTTGAGGTGTCGCCGTTCCAGTACGGGGTGCAGGAGCCCTTGGTGGCGGCCTGGAGGAACGCCATCGTCAGGTGCTTGGCCCCGGACTGGGCGGCCAGGGCGGCGGGGCTCTGCCCGGTCCAGGACTCGAAGTAGGGGGCGAAGACCCGGCTGGGGAGCGGGGTCGCGGCCTGGGCGGAGCCCGTCCCGGCGGCGACCAGGCCGGCCGACGCGGCCAGCGTGGCGCAGGCCGTCAGGGCCGCCTGGATGGTTCTGCGTAGACGCATGGATTCTCCAACATACGTGGTGGGGCAGGACGTTGGGGATACGCGCGTGATCGGGGCGCGACGGCCGTGTGGGGTCGGCCGCGCGGGCCCGGACGTGCGGACGTGTGGGTGTGCGGGTGTGCTGACGTGCGGGACTGCTGGGTGTCCGGGTGTGCGGGCGCGCGGAAGCCCACCGACTCGCGCGGAGGCGGGTGGCGGGTACGCGTGTGCGCACGCCGTACGGAGCGGGGGTGGTGCGGGACAGGGCAGGGCAGGGCAGTGCCTCAGCCGCCGGTGGTCACACCCCCACAGTGCATCCCGGTCGGATCGACATGCTTATGGTTGGACTAGACCACTGGTCTGTCAAGAGACCTAACAGTTCGTCAACACACCGCCCCCGTGGCCGAAGGGCCGCCCGATCGGCCGGGTGTGCGCGGTGCGGCCGGGGCTGTGGAGGTGGGCGGTGCGGCGGAGGTGGCCGGTGGTGCGGGGTGGCCGCGCTGCCGAAGGGCGGATGCACCGAAAAATGGCGCCGCCGAAGAATGAAGGTGCCGTGGGGGGGGGGCCCGCGGGGGGGGGGGGGGGGAAGGGGGAAAGAGGGGGGAGGCCTTGGTTTGGGTCGGGGCCTCCGTTCCAGCGGGCATGGGG
>NZ_JBHVWW010000005.1:55007-63828 GCF_042882025.1 Kitasatospora sp. NPDC058243 | reverse complement strand
GGGGGGAGGGAGGAAAGAGCAAAAAGAGAGAAGTAGGAAAGGAGGGATCTTCGCTCCCTACCCCTTCGGCCCTCCCCCCCCCCCCCCCCCCCCGGCCCGGTGCTCAGGACACCGGGCGGTTCGGGTGGCCGTTCCGGGTCACGCCGGCGGCGGGCAGAGGGTGGTCCGCAGCGCGTCGTTGATCTTCGCGGCGGTGTCCGGTCCGAAGCCCTGCGGGTGGTCGGGCGAGGTGAAGCGCTGGTTGGCCAGCTCGACCAGCTTCGACTTGTCCTTGGGGAACTGGAACAGCGCCTGGCACTGGTTGCGGGCCCGGTCCACGGCCTGGTCCGGCTTGCCGCCGACGATTGCCGGGTCGATCGCGTCCAGCGCGGCGACCAGCTTGCCGGTCAGGTCGGTGCCCGGCTTGCCGGGCAGGCCGGCGTCGCTGGGGGGCGTGGGCTTGGCCGGGGCGGGGGCTCCGGGGGAGCCTGCGTCAGGTGCGGGGGCCGAGGGGTTGTCGGGTGCGGGCGCCGAGGGGGCCGCGGGCGTCGAGGGGGAGGCGGCCGGGTCGGGCGCGGAGGCCGAGGGCGACTCGGGCGTCGGCGGCGTCGAGGCGGTGCCGGGGGCGGGGGCCGAGGCGGCGGCCGGGGCGGTGGGGGAGCCGGCCGCGGCGGTGGCCGGGTGGGGGCCCGGTCCGGAGCTGGAGCAGGCAGCGAGGCTCACCGCGGCGAATGCCGTGAGGGTGGCGGCGAGGAGACGAGTGCGCATGGCGTCACACTGTCATGTCCGCGGCGTCGAAGGGAAGATCCTCCCGCGAGCGCGGACGGCCCGGGAGGGGGACCTCCCGGGCCGCCGGCCCGCCGCGTCCGCAGGGCGCGCAAGGCGCCCGCCGAGGCGTGGTCAGCCGAGGCCGTTGGCCTTCAGCCAGTCCTTGGCCACCGCCGATGGGTCGTCCTTGTCGATCGCGACGCGCTTCATCAGCGCCGTCAGCCCCGCCGTGTCGAGCTTGGCCGACACCGCGTTGAGGGCCGCCGTCGCGGTGGGGTTCACGCCTGCCTTGTTGACCAGCGGGGTGACGTTCTGCGCGCCGAAGAGGTTCTTCGGGTCGGTCAGCGGGACGAGCTTCAGCTGGGGGATCTTCGGGTCGGTGGTGAACACGTTGCCGACCTGGATGGTGCCGTCCTTGAGCGCGTTCGCGGTGGCGTCGCCGGTGGGCTTCCACTCCTTGAAGTTCAGCCCGTAGACGTCCTTGAGCTGCTGCTCGCGGCGGGACTTGAACTCCGGCGGACCGCCTATCGTGAACTCGCCCGCCTTGGCGGCCAGGTCGGCGATGCTCTTGAGGCCGTACTTGTCGGCGTTCTCCTGGGTGACGCTGAGCGAGTCCTTGTCCTCGGCGGGGGAGGAGTCGAGGATCCCCAGCGCGGCGGGCAGCGTCTTGGTCAGCGCCGCGTTCACCTCCTCGGTGGTGGCGGCGGTGGACTTGGCGTCCAGGTAGGCGAGCAGCGAGCCGTTGTACTCGGGCAGGACGCTCAGGCTGCCGCTCTGGAGCTGCCCGTAGAGCACCTCGCGGCTGCCGATGTTGAACTTCTCCTCGACCTTGACGCCCTTGGCCTTGAGGGCCTGCGAGTAGATCGAGCCGAGCAGCACGTTCTCCGGGAAGTTCGCCGAGCCGACGACCACCGTCGAGCCGGCGCCCGCGCCCGAGGCGGCGGGGGAGCCCGTCGCGGAGCCGCCGCCGAGCGGGTCGCCGCCGCCGGAGGAGCCGCAGGCGGTGGCGCCGAGGGCGAGCGCGGCGAGCGTGCCGAGGACGACGGCGCGCCTGCTTCCGTGGTTTGTCGACATGGTGACAGATGTCCTTCCGGAGAGGATGGGGAACGAGGTTCAGCGGGCCCGGCGCTGGGCGCGCATCCCGGGCGGGAGCGCGTACCGGGCGAGCAGGGCGAAGAACAGCTGGGCGCCGACCGCGAGCAGCACCACCAGCAGCGCGCCGCCGACGGTGACGGCGTACTTGCGGGTGGCCAGCCCGTCGATGACGTAGCGGCCGAGGCCGCCCAGTCCGACGTAAGCGGCCACGGTGGCGGTCGCGATCACCTGGACGGTCGCGGTGCGAAAGCCCGCCAGCAGGGTCGGCGCCCCGGACGGCAGGCAGACCTGCCACAGCACCTGCGGGTGGGTCAGCCCGATGCCGCGCGCCGCGTCCCGGACGTCCGGGTCGGTGCCGCGCACCCCCTCGACGGCGGCCACCAGCAGCGGCGGCGCGGCGAGCGCGACCAGCGGGATCAGCACGGCCGTGTCGCCGACCCCGGCGAGCAGCACCGCCAGCGTCACCAGGCCGAGCGTCGGCAGGGCGCGGGTGGCACCGGCGAAGGCGGTCACGAGCGTGACGCCGCGCCCGGTGTAGCCGATCAGCAGCCCGAGCGGCACGGCGAGCAGCGCCGCGAACAGCAGGGCCTCGCCGGAGAGCACCAGGTGCTCGGTGATCCGGTGCACGATCGAGTCCGGGCCGCTGCGGTGGTCGGGGGCGGAGAAGAAGTCGCCCAGCCAGTTCAGCCAGTTCACGAACCGGCTCCCTTCTCCCGGACGGCCCAGGGCGCGAGCAGCCGGCGGGCGCCCACCAGCAGCAGGTCGACGGCCAGCGCGAGGACGGCGATCAGCGCGATGCCGGCCACGATCGGGGTCGGGAAGGTGCGCTGGAAGCCGTCGATGAACAGGTAGCCGAGCCCGCCGCGCCCGATCAGCGCGCCGACGCTGGCCAGCGAGATGCTGGACACCGCCGCGACCCGCAGTCCGGCGATCAGGTACGGCACGGCGGCGGGCAGCTCGACGGAGGTCAGCCGGTGCCACGGCCCGTACCCCATCGCGGTGGCGGCCTGCCGGACCGGGTCCGGGACGGCGCGCAGGCCGTCCACGGTGGTCGGCAGCAGCACGGCGAGCGCGTAGAAGGTGAGCGGGATCATCACCGTGGCCTGGGTGGCGAGGCCGGTGTAGGGGATGAGCACCACGAACACGGCCAGCGAGGGCAGCGCGTAGACGACGTTGAAGACGGCGGACAGCGGTTGGTACAGCCGGGGGAAGCGGGTGCAGGCCAGGCCCAGCGGGACGGCCAGCAGCAGGCCGATGAGCACCGGGAGCAGGGCGATCACGGCGTGGTCGGCGAGCAGGCCGCCGAGGTAGCCGAGGTGGTCGCCGATCCAGTACCAGCGGACGATCGGTTCACCGTCCACCGGCCGCCCCGTCCGTGAGGTCACCGGCCGCCGTGCCGGCCGCCGTGCCGGCCGCCGTGCCGGCCGCCGTGCCGGCCGCCGTGCCGGCTGCCGCACCGCCCGCCCCGTCCACAGCGCCACGGGCCGCCGCGCCGGCCGCCGCGTCCGCCACCGCGATGGCCATGGGAGTGGCCACGGGGGTGGACAGCGCGGCGAGGACGGCCTCGCGGCTCGCGGTGCCGGTGGCCCGCCCGTCGGCGTCCAGGGCCACGGCGGCCCCGGCGGGGGAGAGGACGGCGGCGTCCAGCGCGGTGCGCAGGGTGTCGGTGTCCGGCCGGTAGCCGGAGACCGGGTGCAGTTCGGCGGTGGCGGCGTCGCGGTCGATCCAGCCGATCGGGCGGCGCTCGTCGTCCAGCGTCAGCTCCCAGCCGCCGTAGCGCAGCCCGTCGGCCACCGGGCGGACGGCGACGGTGGTCGCGGGGCGCAGGGCGAGGCCGCGCAGGCCCCGGTCGCGGCCGAGGAAGGCGGCCACGCCGTCGTCCGCGGGGGTGGTGAGCAGGGTGTGCGGGTCGGCGAGCTGGGCGATCCGGCCGTGTTCGCGCAGGACCACCACCTGGTCGCCGAGCCGGACGGCCTCCTCGATGTCGTGGGTGACGAACAGCACCGTCTTGTGCAGCTCGGACTGGAGCCGCAGCAGTTCCTCCTGGAGTCCGGCGCGCACCACCGGGTCGACGGCGCTGAACGGCTCGTCCATCAGCAGCACCGGCGGGTCGGCCGCGAGGGCGCGGGCCACGCCCACCCGCTGCTGCTGGCCGCCGGACAGCTGGAACGGGTACCGCTTGCCGGTCTCGGGCGCGAGCCCGACCAGTTCGAGCAGTTCGGCGGCCCGGGCGCGGGCCTTCTTGCGGTCCCAGCCGAGCAGGTAGGGCACGGTGGCGACGTTGTCGATCACCTTGCGGTGCGGGAAGAGGCCGGCCTGCTGGATCACGTAGCCGATGCCACGGCGCAGCTTGGCGGGCTCCAGTTCGGCGACGTCCGTGTCGTCCAGCAGCACCCGGCCCGAGGTCGGCTCGACCATCCGGTTGACCATGCGCAGCAGGGTGGTCTTGCCACACCCGGACGGTCCGACCAGGACGGTTATCCGACCGGTCGGGACGTCCAGGTCCAGGCCCTCGACGGCGATGGTGCCATCGGGGTGGCGCTTGCCGGCGCCCTCGAATCTGATCACGGGGAGTTTCCTCGTCAGGGCGCCCCGGGGAGGCGGCGCCTGTTTCGGTCGTACGGTTGATGGCGGTTTGTCGACAAGCGGCGACGGCGTGGGCCGTACCGGCCGCTGCCGTGACGGCGTCTGTCGGATCGACCGCCCGGGCGTTCTTCCGCCCGCGTGGCTGCCCAGCTTCGGACCGGCGGAAACTCTGATCAGACTATGACCTGCATCATCTCCTGTCTCTCACTTACCACCCGGCACGGGGCCCAGACCCCGCCGCCGGACGGCCGGGGCCGACCGGGCGCCCGACGTTTCGGCAGGTCAGAGGGGCGGGACGCGGACACCCTGACGGCAGGTCGAGGGCTCGCGCCCCGGACGATCAGCCCGTCAGCCGCCGAGCGCCCCAGCCCTCCAGGCTCTCAGCCGCCCCGGCGCGTCGGCAGCCCGGAGGCCGCCCAGCCGACGAAGCCGCCGTCCAGATCGGTCGCCCGGTGCAGCCCCAGCTCGCGCAGCGAGGCCGCCGCCAGGCTGGAGGCGTACCCCTCCGAGCAGACCACGATCACCTCGACGTCGTAACCCGACGCCTCGGGGATCCGGTGACTGCCCGTCGGGTCCAGCCGCCACTCCAGGACGTTGCGCTCGATGATCAGCGAGCCGGGGATCTCCCCCTCCGCCGCCCGCTGCGCCGCCGGACGGATGTCCACCAGCAGCGCGCCGTCCAGCTGCGACTGGTACGCCTCCCGGGCGCGCGGACGGTGGACGCCCTCGCGGGCCCGCTCCACCAGGTCGTCGATCGTGGTCACCATTGCTCCGGTCCTTCCTCCGAGGTGCGGACGAGCCCGCCGGCCCGCAGGTCGTAGTGCGCCATCGAGCCCAGCGGGGGCGAGTAGGCGTGCAGGGTCACGGCCGGGCCGGACGCGGTGTTGCGCACGTCGTGCACGTACTCGGGGCCGAAGGCGCGGGCGGTGCCGGCCGGGACCCGGCGGATCAGCAGGCCCTGCTCCGGCCCGCCGAGGGACAGCTCCTCCAGCTCACCGAGGGCGACGGCGAACGCGCCGCGCGAGCCGCCGTGGTCGTGGAAGCCGGTGGACTGGCCGGGCAGCCAGCTGATCAGCCACACCTCGTGGTCGTCGTCGGCCACCAGTCGCTGGTACCAGCGCTCCTCGGTGGAGAGCCGGACGAGGTGGATCCACTGGTCGGGCTGTTCGGCCAGTTCTCGGACGACGGCGCGCAGGGCGCTCGGGGTGAGCGGCGCGCCGGCCTCCTCGGTGGCGGTGGCGGTGGCCCTGGATGTTCTGGCCAGTGCCGATGCCAGTGCTGGTGCCGCTGTCGCTGCCGGGGTCGGGGCTTGGGCGGCAGCGGGTTCGTCGGGGGCGAGGTTCAGGCTCATGGGGGCGTCCTCGGGTGCAGCGGGAACGTCGGCGGGGTGCGCCCTGGTCCGGCGGCGGGCGAGGGCACGGGCCGACGGAGCGGCACGGCACGCGCGGGTGCGCCGGGCGGGGCGGGAATCAGAACTCGGGGTGCGGGTGCGCGGCGCGGGCCCTGGCAGACGTCACAGGGCGGGGGCGGCGGGGAGAGCCAGGGTCAACAGGCACAGATGGAACTCGCCTGGCGTCGCAGATCGACGTGCAGGCGGCAGACCAGAGTGGTGCCGGTGTCCATGCGCCGGATCCTTCCCGAGCCAACCGGACGAAGTCAAGCCGGATGGGGCCGGCCGCCACCGGCCGCCCCGCTGCTCCACCCCCGGCCGACCGGCCGTCGAGCCGTTCTGGACCGGAACCGCCGAACGGCACTCGCATGCGTAAGGACCCCACTTGCGGGGTAAATGATCGTTTCATCCCATCCAGGCCCCTCCGCGTGTCCGCGTCACGAGATCGCCCCAGATGCGTTACCGCCAACGTATTGTCAGGCCACCGAGGCCCGGCCTACGGTCTACAGACCGCTTTCTACGCACGTAGACCCCTGCGGATCCCCGGCGGTCCGCAGACGAGACCCGCCCGCCCCGTCAACCCTCAGACCGCAGGCCCGACCCCATGGCCGGGCAGCGGAGTTGCGGAGGTATCCATGTCGCAGATCGTCCGTGCCGCGCTCGTCCAGACCCGCTGGACCGGCGACCAGGAGAGCATGATCGCCCTTCACGAGCGGTACGCCCGCGAGGCCGCCGCCCAGGGCGCGAAGATCATCGGCTTCCAGGAGGTCTTCAACGCCCCGTACTTCTGTCAGGTCCAGGAAGCCGAGCACTACCGCTGGGCCGAAGCCGTCCCCGACGGCCCCACCGTCCGCCGGATGCAGGACCTCGCCCGTGAACTCGGCCTGGTGATCGTCGTCCCGGTCTACGAGGAGGAACAGGCCGGGGTCTACTACAACACCGCCGCCGTCATCGACGCCGACGGCAGCTATCTCGGCAAGTACCGAAAGCACCACATCCCGCAGGTCAAGGGCTTCTGGGAGAAGTACTACTTCAAGCCCGGCAACCTCGGCTGGCCCGTCTTCGACACCGCCGTCGGCAAGGTCGGCGTCTACATCTGCTACGACCGCCACTTCCCCGAGGGCTGGCGCGCCCTGGGCCTGGCCGGAGCGCAGATCGTCTACAACCCCTCCGCCACCAGCCGAGGCCTCTCCGCCTACCTCTGGCAGCTGGAACAGCCCGCCGCCGCCGTCGCCAACGAGTACTTCGTCGCCGCCATCAACCGCGTCGGCACCGAGGAGTACGGCGACAACGACTTCTACGGCACCTCCTACTTCGTCGACCCGCGCGGCCAGTTCGTCGGCGACGTCGCCTCCGACAAGGAGGAGGAGCTCGTCGTCCGCGACCTCGACCTCGGCCTGATCGAACAGGTCCGCCAGCAGTGGGCGTTCTACCGCGACCGCCGCCCCGACGCCTACGGACCGCTCGCCGAGGCCTGAGGAGCAGCGCGATGACCACCCGCGACCCGCACCAGCGCACCATCGTCCGCGGCGGCCTCGTCATCACCGCCGCCGACGAACTCCACGCCGACGTCCTCATCGAGGGCGAACGCATCGCCGCCCTCGCCGCCACCGGCAGCTCCGCCGCCGAGGCCTGGAGCGCCGACACCGTCATCGACGCCACCGGCCACTACGTCATCCCGGGCGGCGTCGACGCCCACACCCACATGGAACTGCCCTTCGGCGGCACCTCGGCCTCCGACACCTTCGAGACCGGCACCCGGGCCGCCGCCTGGGGCGGCACCACCACCATCGTCGACTTCGCCGTGCAGTCCGTCGGCGGCTCGCTGCGCGAGGGCCTGGACACCTGGCACGCCAAGGCCGACGGCAACTGCGCCGTCGACTACGCCTTCCACACCATCGTCTCCGACGTCAACGAGAGCGTCCTCAAGGAGATGGACGCCCTCGTCGACTCCGGCGAGTCCACCTCCTTCAAGCTCTTCATGGCCTACCCCGGCGTCTTCTACAGCGACGACGGCCGCATCCTGCGCGCCATGCAGCGCGGCGCGGTCAACGGCGGGCTGACCATGATGCACGCCGAGAACGGCATCGCCATCGACGTCCTGGTCGAACAGGCCCTCGCCGCCGGACACACCGCACCCCGCTACCACGGCGAGGTCCGCCGCGAACTCCTGGAGGCCGAGGCTACCCACCGGGCCATCAAGCTCGCCCAGGTCGCCGGCAGCCCGCTCTACGTCGTCCACGTCTCCGCGGCGGCCGCCCTCGCCGAGCTCGTCCAGGCCCGCGACGCCGGGCTCAACGTCTTCGGCGAGACCTGCCCGCAGTACCTGTTCCTCTCCACCGACAACCTCGCCGAGACCGGTGCCGACGGCTTCGAGGGCGCCAAGTACGTGTGCAGCACGCCGCTTCGGCCGCGCGAGCACCAGGAGGCGCTCTGGCGCGGACTGCGCGCCAACGACCTCCAGGTGGTCTCCACCGACCACTGCCCGTTCTGCTTCA
The DNA here is from genome assembly GCF_042882025.1 of Kitasatospora sp. NPDC058243. Lineage (NCBI taxonomy): Bacteria > Bacillati > Actinomycetota > Actinomycetes > Kitasatosporales > Streptomycetaceae > Kitasatospora > Kitasatospora sp. NPDC058243. Next base: position 55,512 of record NZ_JBHVWW010000005.1, on the reverse strand, counting down.
CCGGGCAGAAGGAACTCGGCCGCGGCGACTTCTCGAAGATCCCCAACGGCCTGCCCGGCGTGGAGAACCGGATGGACCTGCTCCACCAGGCCGTCGTGGACGGGCACATCACCCGTCGGCGCTGGATCGAGATCGCCTGCACCACGCCCGCCCGGATGTTCGGGCTGCACCCGCGCAAGGGCACCATCGCGCCCGGCGCCGACGCCGACCTCGTCGTCTACGACCCCACCGCCGTGCAGACCGTCTCCGCCGCCACGCACCACATGAACGTCGACTACTCGGCGTACGAGGGCCGCCAACTCGCCGGCCGCGCCCGCACCGTGCTCTCACGCGGCACCGTCGTGCTGGACGGCGAAACCTGGCTCGGCCGGGCCGGCCACGGCACGTTCCTGCGCCGCGACACCTGTCAGTACCTGACCTGACCACTCTCCCGCACCGCCGCCCGGGCCCGTGCGCACAAGGGCCCGGGCGGCAGAAAGACCCTCCCCGGGGGGCACACTGGGGC